>CAKUSI010000259.1 GCA_934678955.1 uncultured Austwickia sp.
TCCGACAGCTCATCGCGACGCTCTATGACGACGTCACCCCCACCGACGACCGCCACGCCATCGCGCTGCTCGCCCACCACCCGATGGTCGCCGGCCTCATCGACGAGGCCCACGCCGCCGCCTCCCTCGAGACACTCGCCGAGGCTGTGTTCCCGCGCCCGGACGCCGGTGACATCGCGACCGGATTCGTCACCGTTCTCATCGCCGCGCTCAGCCACCTCCGCACCCGGCTTGGCCGGGGGCTGCCGTCGGTCGAGGTCCATCTGTGGGTACGCGAGCTGACCCGCATCGACCGCCTTGCCACCAGCGCCCCGGACTACCGCTGGACCGACGACGGCACGCCGGCTGACCCGCAGGCGTACGCCTTCCCCGCGATCTATTGCCGCCACTGCGGCCGCTCCGGCTGGGGCGTCACCCTCGAGCCCACCGGCTGGGGCCTGCACCACGACGACACCGGCATCCGGCGTCGGCATGCGGCGAAGGAGGCCTACTTCCGCGCCCTGATCCACGCGCCGACCGAAGCCGAGCAGGGCCTCTTCGATCGCCTGCGCTGGCTCGACCCCCGCACCCGCGAGATCCGCGGCGACGCCCCCGCACCTGATGACGAGGACTACCTCAACGGGCTCATCCTGCCCGTGCTCACCCACAGCCGCGACGACGAGGATGCCGCCCGCAACGACGACTGCCCCTCCTGTGGCATGAAGGACGGCATCCGCTTCCTCGGGTCCGCGATCGCCACCCTGCTGTCGGTATCCCTCTCCGTCCTCTTCGGCAGCGACGACCTTGCCGCTGGCGACAAGAAAGCCCTCGTCTTCACCGACTCCGTGCAGGACGCCGCCCATCGCGCCGGGTTTGTCGAGGCCCGTTCCCACACCCTGAGCCTGCGCTCGGCCATCCGCGAGAGTCTCACCGCGCCCGTCAACCTCGAACAGCTCGCCGACACAGTCCTGCGCGACGCGCGGGACGATCCGTTCGCGCGCTATCGCCTCCTCGGCCCCGACATCGCCGAGCGCGAATCGTTCGCGCCGTTCTGGCGTACGCCCGATCAAGCCCCCAACTGGGTCCAACTCAACGTGCGGCGCCGGTTGCTGTTCGACCTGGAGCTGGAGTTCGGGTTGCAGTCGCGGTTCGGCCGCACGCTCGAGGCCACGGGCTCGGTCGTGGCCGAGGTCGACGCCCGTCCCGCGGTCCTGCTGCGCGCCGCCACAGCCGCGTTCAACGAGGTCTCGACCCTCGACGCCCCACCCGACGACAAGGCCTTCATCGCGTGGGCGCGCGGCGTGCTCGAACGGCTCCGCGGCTCCGGTGCCATGCGTCATGACTGGCTCGACAAGTTCATCGAAGAGGACTGCACGCGCTGGCGCATCTGGGGAGGCCGACCCAAGAAGCAGGGCATGCCCGCGTTCCCACCCGGCCGGTCGGCGCCGACCTTCCCGCGCGTCGGTTCACCCCTGGCCCAACCACACCGCCACGACGTGGACCAGGTCACCGCGACCAAGGGCTGGTTCGCCGGCTGGGCGGCGAAAGTCCTGGACATCCCCCGTCCCGCCGGAGCGACCCTGAGCAAGCTGCTGCTGGCCCAGCTCGCCCGGGCCGGCGTACTCGTCGAAATGTCCACCCGCACCGCCATCGCCTACGCGATCCCGCCGGCCAACGTGCTGGTCCAACCCACCGAGCTGGCAGACCTCGAAGCAGGTCGCCACCTGCTGCGCTGCGACACCTGCCACGCCGAAACCACCGGCACAGCCACCGTCGTCGACCAGCTCGACGGCGCACCCTGCACCTACGACAACTGCCCGGGACGGCTGCAGCGCGCGGCGGGGGAAGACAACTACTATCGCCGGCTCTATGCCGCGACCGACATGCGCCGCGTCGTCGCCCGCGAACACTCCTCGATGCTCGACGACAAGACCCGCGTGGGCTATGAGAACGCGTTCAAGGCCGCCTCTGCCGACCCGTCCGCACCCAACGTCCTAGTCGCCACGCCGACCCTGGAGATGGGCATCGACATCGGCGACCTGTCCACCGTCATGCTCGCTTCGCTGCCGCGCACCGTCGCGTCCTATCTGCAGCGCATCGGCCGCGCGGGCCGGCGTACCGGCAACAGCCTCAACCTCGCCTACCTCACCGGCCGGGGCGACACCCTCCCCCGCCTCGGCGATCCGCTGTCGGTGATCAACGGCGAGGTGCGCCCGCCCGCGACCTATCTGTCGGCCGAGGAGATCCTGCAGCGGCAATACCTCGCCTCGATCGTCGACCGCCGCGCCCGCGCCTCCGATGGCCGCGGGGTCAGCAAGGCGCCCGGCGTCCTCGGATCGGCCGATCCGGGCACGTGGCTGGGTGATCTGATCGAGTACGCCGACACTCACGTCGACGAGCTGCTCGACGCCTTCCTCACCGGTTTCGACAACCTGCAGGACACCGCGCGCGAAGCACTCACCACCTGGGCAACCCCGAAGGACGGGCCAGGGACGTCGGGGCTGGCGGAGTCGGCGTACGCGGCCGCGGGCCGCTGGCAACGCGACCGGGAGGACCTCCTGTTCCGGATCGACGCGATCCAGACCGAGCTCCCTGATCTGCAGCAACGGGCCGAATCGCCGGCGGCCGACCAGCCGGCCCAGCGGGCGTACTCCACCGCCCTCGCCGCCCTCCGCGGGACGCGCGCCCAACTCGCCGACGCCAACTCCGAATATTGGATCGCCGCGCTGGAGGCGCACGGGCTGCTGCCGAACTACACCCTGCTCGACGACCGCGTGACGCTTGATGTGGCGATCAGTTGGATCGACCCGGAGGACGATGGCTACAAACAGGACCACACCCGGCTCGACCGGCCGTCCGCACGGGCGCTGCACGAGTTCGCGCCGGGGTCGACGTTCTATTCGCGGGGCTATGAGATCGCCATCGATGCCGTCGATGTCGGCCGGGACGCCGGGGACGTGCGGACCTGGGCGTGGTGTGCGGACTGTGGTTATGCGCAGTGCCTGGACGAGACCCCGCAGCTGGCCGCGTGCCCCCGGTGTGGATCGATCGCGCTGACCGATGCCAACCAGCGTCTGCGCGTGGTGGAGTTGCAGCGCGTGTCCGCGCAGCTGCAGCGCGACGAGGCGCACATCGGCGACCGGTCCGATGACCGCCGGCGGACGCAGTTCTGGGTCGTGCCGGCGGTCGATGTCGCCCCGGCAGACCTGACGCGGTCGTGGTTCGTCGAGGGAATGGGGTTCGGTGCCCGTTATGCGCGACGGCTGACGATCCGTTGGGTGAACCTGGGGGTACGCGGGCCGGGCCCCAGCCTGCAGATCGCCGGCGAACAGACCCCCGCGCCACTGTTCCGGATCTGCCGCGGCTGCGGCGTACAGGATCGCGTCGGACGCGCCAATCGGCCCGAGGAACACCGGCCGTGGTGTCCGCACCGAGCAGCCTCGGACGAGCAGCATGTCGAGACCATTGCCCTGTCGCGGACCCTGCACACCCAGGGTGTGTTGCTGCCGTTGCCCTGGTCGGTGGTGCTCGGGGACATGTTCGCGATGCCGTCCCTGACCGCGGCGATCCTGCTCGGACTGCGGGAAACATTCGGTGGCTCGCCGGACCACATCGGCGTACTCCCCTGTCCCGATCCGGTTATCGGTGCCGAGAACCGGCCAGCGCTGTTGCTGCATGACACCGTTCCCGGCGGGACCGGCTATCTGGCGGATCTCGCCCGGCCGGAGCAGGTGTGGGAGCTCCTGACGCGCGCCTATCTGCTGGTCCGCGATTGCGAGTGTGCCGACGAGGGGCGGCAGGCGTGTCACCGGTGTCTGTTGCCGTTCGCGGGGACGAACCCTGACAAGGTGTCCCGCGCCACGGCAGAGCGGCATCTGCGCGAGCTGCTGACCTTGGGCGAGAATGACGACCCGGGCGCCGGGATGCTGTGGAAGATCACCGACGACACCCCGCCGGCCGAGGACCCGTGGTCACACCTGGAGAAGCGGTTCCATCAGGAGTTCGTCGCGATGGTCGACAAGCTCGGCGGGACCGTGGTGACCAAGTCGAAGGCCCAGGGCAACGAGCTGACCATCACGCTGGGTAAATCCCGGCGCGCCTGGTACCTCTTCCCGCAACAGACCGTGGCCGGCGCCAAGCCTGACTTCGTGCTCGAGTGTTCAGATCAGTCCATTCCCAAGGTCGCGATCTTCACCGACGGTCGGCAATATCACGCGAGTCAGGCCATCAACCGGCTGGCCGAGGACGCCGAGAAACGAGCCGTGCTGCGCGATGCGGGCTATGTCGTGCTGGCCGTGACGGCCACTGATGTCGAGCAGGCCCAGCAAGGGATCGTTCCTGCCCCGCCCGGCTGGTGGGACGAGCCGAAGTCGCAGATGCTGATCGCGCAGGTGCCCCGGGCGTCGGTGATGCTCGATGCCGTGCGGCACGGTCCGTTCGCGTTCCTGCGCACCTGGCTGCTCGACCCCCAGCCCGACGCGCAGCAGGCGACGGCCGAGGCGCTGTCGATGATGTTCTTGGTCGCGCCGGATGCGGTGGATGGGGAGCAGCCGCTCTCCGAGCAGGTACGCCGGCACCTGCGCGGCGGAGCGGCGGTTGTGTCGAGCCCCGCGCCGGGTGGTCTGTACGCCTCGGCGGCCCTGGGAGTGGGCGCCTTGGCTCGGGGCATACAGCCGAAGCAGATCGAGTTGTGCGTACTCCTCGACGACGGCGCCAAGGCCCTCGGCCACCCCGACTTCGCGGAGTCCTGGCGCGACTGGCTGAGCCTGTCCAATGCACTGAATCTGTCCCAGGCGCCCCTGACGATGGGGACCCTGGGCATGGCACCGCGCGCGGATCTCGTACCGCCGCCGGACCAGCTCGAGGTTGAGGTCGACTTGCCCGCCGTGTGGCGGCCGGCGTACGACGCAGCATCAGGGGAAGACCAACGCACGTTCGTCCGCGAACTGGCCGCCCGCGGCGTACGCGCACCGGACGAGATCGACCCCGAAGTCGGCGATATCGGCATCATCGTCGACTACGCCTGGACCGAACTCAAAGTCGCGGTCATGGAAGACCCGGACCCGGAGGACGTCGCCGACCTCGCCGCCGAGGGCTGGCAACTCGTTGGCTGGGACACGGAGGCGGTTGCCCAGCAGGTCCCAAGAAGTTGACGCGTCCTTCAATGTCCTAATGATTAGGACATAGAGACAGAGCTGGATCCGTGCCCAGATGTATAAACCAAGTCCCACATGTGCAAAAGTCTCCACACATATATAATCCACATGTGGAAGAACAGCCGGAGATTACTGATCTGGAAGCCGTGGGTTCACCTGACGAAGCGGTGGCGGAGATGGTTGACAGCGTGCGCCAAGACAACAGCGACACCACCGCGGTTGAGATCAAGTCAGGGTCAGGAGGTCTTCCGGACTCTCTGACAGCCACGATCTCCTCGCTGTCCAACCGCCCGGGCGGCGGCACCATCATCCTGGGCCTGGACGAGAGTCAAGGATTCCTCCCCGTCCACCTCGCGAATCCCGCAGTGCTTGCGCGGGCTCTCGCAGACCGTGCTCGCAAGGCTGTGGACCCCCCAGTCACACCAGATATCCAGCTTGTTCCTTTCGAGCGCGCGACACTCGTGGTGGCTCGCGTTCCTGAGCTCCCCACCGCGCTCAAGCCGTGCGT
>CAKUSI010000260.1 GCA_934678955.1 uncultured Austwickia sp.
GCGTGCCGACCATGAGCGACGAGCCCGTCGTCCGCGCCCCCGGCGCGGCGGCGGGCTCGCGCCATGTCGTGCGGCTGCGGTTGGACTTCGCCTACGACGGTACGGACTTCTCGGGGTGGGCCGCCCAGCCCGGGCGCCGGACCGTGCAGGGGGAGCTGTCCGCCGCGCTCGCAAGGATCCTGCGCCAAGAGGACATACGCCTCGTCGTCGCCGGCCGGACCGACGCCGGGGTGCACGCGACAGGTGCCGTGGCGCACTTTGACGTGCCGCCCGAGGCGTTCGAGGCGCTCCCCGGGCGGTCGGAGCGCCCGCCGGAGCAGGCTGCGGTCTCACGGCTAGCGGGGGTTTTGCCCGACGACATCGTCGTACGCTCCGTCCGTACTGCGCCGCCGGGGTTCGACGCCCGGTTCTCCGCGGTGAGCCGCCGCTACGCCTACCGCCTCCTCGATGACCCGAGCCGACTGGATCCGCTGCGCCGCCGGGACACGGTCGTGGTGCGCACGCCGCTGGACGCGGAGCTGCTGGACGCGGAGGCGCGCTCGCTGGAGGGCCTGGCCGACTTCGCGGCGTTTTGTCGGCGGCGGGAGGGGGCCAGCACGATCCGCACGCTGCTGGAGTACCGCTGGGAGCGAGCCGGCGACGGCGTCCTGGTGGCGCGCGTCGTCGCGGACGCCTTCTGCCACTCGATGGTCCGCTCCCTCGTCGGCGCGGTCGTGGCGGTGGCGTCAGGGCGCCGACCCACCGGCTGGGCCCGGGAGGTGCTGCGCGCGGGGCGGCGCGACCCGGGGGTCACCGTGATGCCGCCGCACGGGTTGTCGCTGGTCGAGGTGAGGTATCCGCCCGCCGACGAGCTGGCGGCGCGGGCCGTCCAGGCGCGGGCGGTGCGGTCCCTGCCGGGCACCTTGCCCCTGTGAGGGCGTGTGGCCATGAGTGCTGTCAGGGCACCAAGTCATCGGGAGGTTAGGGCGTTAGCAGGTCAGGTCGGCCAGCGCGCCGGACAGGCCGCCAGGGAGTCGGCGAGGGCATCGAGCAGCAGGTCGATCTCGGCGTCGGTGACCACCAGTGGCGGAGCGAGCCGCAACGTCGAGCCCTGGGTTTCCTTGGCGAGCACGCCGCGCTCCATCAGCCGCTCGCAGACCGCCCGCCCGCTGCCCACCGCGGGGTCGACGTCCACGCCGGCCCATAGGCCGCGGCACCGGTACGCGTTCACGCCGCGACCGATCATTCCTTCTAGCCCCGCCGCGAGGCGATCGCCCCGCGCCGCCGACGTGCGCGCGAACTCCCCGTCGGCCAGCATGCCCACGACCTCGTGGGCCACCGCGCAGGCCAGCGGGTTGCCGCCGAACGTGGAGCCGTGCGAGCCGGGGGTGAGCACGTCCATGACGTCTCGGTCGGCCGCGATCGCGGACACCGGGAGGATGCCGCCGCCCAGGGCCTTGCCCAGGATGTAGATGTCGGGCACGACGCCCTCGTGATCGCACGCGAACAAGCGGCCGCTGCGCGCGAGCCCCGACTGGATCTCGTCGGCGAGGAGCAGGACGCCGTGCCGGTCGCACGCCTGGCGCGCGCCGCGCAGGAACCCCTCCGGAGGGATCACCACGCCGCCCTCACCCTGGATGGGCTCCAGCAGGACACCGACCGCGTGCTCCTCGCGGGCCAGCGCGTCCTCCAACGCGGCGAGATCCCCGTAGGGGAGCGTACGAAAGCCGGGAGTGAACGGTCCGAAGTCCTCGCGGGCACCCTCGTCCGTGGAGAAGCTGATGACGGTCGTCGTCCGTCCGTGGAAGTTGCCGTCCATGGTGAGGACGACCCCGGCGCCCTCGGGGACGCCCTTCACGCGCCGCCCCCACCGGCGGGTCACCTTGAGTGCGATCTTCACGCCGTTCTCGACGGCCTCGGCGCCGGAGTTCATCGGCAGGATCGCCTCTTTGCCGACGAGGGCCGCCAGGTCGCGGGCGAAGGGGCCGAGCTGATCGTGGTAGAAGGCCCGCGAGGTGAGGGTCAGCGTCTCGAGTTGTCGGCGGGCACGCTCCACCAGGCGGGGGTGCGCGTGGCCGAAGTTGAGCGCGGAGTAGCCGGCGAGGGCGTCCAGGTAGTCGCGCCCCGCGACGTCGCGGACCCAGGCGCCCTGGCCGGAGGCCAGCACCACCGGCAAGGGGTGGTAGTTGTGCGCGGCGAAGGCCTCCGTCATCTCGATGTGCCCTGCGGTGGAGCGCCCGGTACTCATGGACTTCATGCTCCCATTGCCGCGGGGCCGTGAGGAGGGCGGTGCGGGTGGGTCGCACCCACGGCCGGAGGCGGACTTCGGAGGCGGAGTACGCAGGTGCCGTACGGTCCTTCCATGACTCTGATTCGCGACGTCCGCATCGTGCCGATCGGCGGCGTCACCGCACCCCACGGGCGCGTCGACCTGCGGCTGCGCGACGGCCGGCTCAGCGCGGTCGAGGCGTCGCTGACCCCCGAGCGCGGGGAGGAGGTGCACGACGGCGGAGGGCGCTGGGCGATGCCGGGGCTGTGGGACCAGCACGTGCACATGGGGCAGTGGGTGCTGATGTCGATGCGCCTGGACACCGCGGCCGTACGCTCACCGGAGGAGGCGTGCGCGCTGGTACGCGACGCCGTGGCCGGCATGCGCCCGGGGGAGACGCTGCAGGGCTGGGGGCACCGGTCGGCGACGTGGTCGCGCCGCCCGCGGGTCGCCGAGTTGGACGCCGTCTCCGGGGGGCGTCCGGTGGTCCTGATCAGCGGCGACGGGCACCACGGCTGGATGAACTCGATGGCGATGGCGATGCTCGGCGTCCCGGCCCGGGATGGGGTCGTCGAGGAGGCCGAGTGGTTCGCCCTCTACCCGCGCCTCATGGAACTGCCCGGGGTCGCACAGGGGATGGAGCGTCGGTACGCCGGCGTGGTGCGCGCGGCCAACGCGCTCGGCGTGACCGGCGTGGTCGACATGGAGTTCGCGCACGGCTACCTGGACTGGCCGCGGCGCTTCGCGGGGGTGCCGGGGTGCGACCCGGTCGACACGTTGCGGGTGCGCGCGGCCATCTACGAGGAGGGCCTGTCCGGGGTCCTGGGGGCCGAGCTGCGGACGGGGGACTCCCTGCTCCCGGGCAGAGGCGAGGAGCCCGGTGGCCCGATGCTCACGATGGGGCCGCTCAAGGTCATCGCGGACGGCTCCCTGAACACCCGGACCGCCTACTGCTGCGAGCCGTTCGCCGACGCCCACGAGGACCAGGAGCCGTGCGGCGTGCAGAACGTCGCGCCCGAGCGGCTGACCGAGCTCATGCGGATCGCGACGCGCGGCGGGCTCGAGGTCGCCGCGCACGCGATCGGGGACGCCGCCGTGCGGGACGTCGTGGGTTCGTTCGCCGAGTCGGGCGCGCGCGGGAGTGTCGAGCACGCCCAGCTCGTGAGGTTCGAGGATGTGGGGCGGATGGCGGACCTGGACCTCTCCGTCTCGGCCCAGCCCGCGCACCTTCTCGACGACCGCGACGTGACCGACGCCTGCTGGCCGGATCGAGGCGACCGGTGCTTCGCGCTGCGCTCGATGGGCGCCGCGGGGGTGGACGTGCGGCTCGGTTCGGACGCCCCGGTGTCCCCGCTGGATCCCTGGCTGGAGATCGCCTCCGCCGTACACCGGTCGGCCGACGCGCGCGAGGCCTGGCATCCCGAGCAGGCGCTGACCGTGGAGCAGGCGCTGGCCTGCTCGACCGATGGTGCGACGACGCTGGCGGTCGGGTCTCTGGCGGACGTCGTCCTGCTCGACGCCGACCCCCTGGCCGTGCCGTCGGACTCCCGCGAGGCGTCGGCCTACCTGCGCGAGATGCGCGTCGGCGCCACGTTCGTGGCGGGGCGGCTCGTCGCCTCCCAGTGACGGCCGGGATTCCATACGGTTTCGGCCCAAGACCCTCGGTAGGCCACCTCAGGACTATGACTTCAGGACAGCGGTCGCGGGGCATCGACCGGGAGTGCGCAGGTGTAGAAGGCCACCCGCTTGGCCTGAGGGTTGCCCGCTCCCACCCGCCGGTATCGGGCCAGGAGCGTAGCCACCTCTCCCCGGAGGTGGGCCAGCTGCTCGTCCGTGACCAGGACCAGGCGGTCGTCGAGCCCGCACGCTTCGCGCCAGGACGGCGACCACGCGCCCTCGGTCGTGATCCACTCCTGGGACTTCTGGGCGAAGTGATCCACGTAGTCCCGCGCCAGCCACTCCGCTGCCGCGACGTCGTCCAGGTCGTCCGTCGGCTCGTCCCGCTCCGGGACCGGGGCCACCTCCCAGATGCGTCGCCGGCCGACGCCCGTGCCGGTGTCGCGCACCAGGCCCGCCTCGGCGAGGCGACGCAGGTGGTAGCTCGTGGCGCCCGTATGCGTGTCGAGTCGGCGGGCGAGGTCGGCGGAGGTGGCCGTGCCGACGGCTCGCAACTCGGCGTGCACGCGGGAGCGCAGCGGGTGGGCGAGGACGCGCCGCTGGGAGGAGTCCATGCATGGAGTCTATGCATAGAAGAGATGCATAGGTGCCCCGCCAAGTCGTCGCTCCGCCCATCAGTGCAGGTCAGGAGCGGCATCTCACCGCTTTGGAGAGGGTCGAGGCGCACCGCTACCATGGGAACGTTGTGCATCAGGCGGCTCTCGCGGTCGCCAGGCGCCGCCCTCAACCCGTGCTCCCCGGTCACCACCGGTGCGGCCGGTGTCGTGGCCGGGGCGCCCGGCACGACCCGATCTGGCTGCAGATCTCGTCTCTGGCAGATCGACAAGGCCCCGAGAGAAAGCAAGGCACTCGTGCGTACCTACACCCCGAAGCCGGGCGACGTCACCCGCGTGTGGCACGTCATCGACGCCACCGACGTCGTCCTCGGCCGTCTCGCCTCGCAGGTGGCGATCCTCCTGCGCGGCAAGCACAAGCCGACCTTCGCCCCCCACGTCGACACCGGCGACTTCGTCGTCATCATCAACGCCGACAAGGTGGCCCTCACCGGCAACAAGATGGCCCTGAAGCAGGCGTACCGGCACTCCGGCTACCCGGGCGGCCTGCGCGCCATCCCGTACACCGAGCTGATGGCCAAGTCCCCGGAACGCGCCGTCGAGAAGGCGGTCCGCGGGATGCTCCCCAAGAACTCGCTGTCGCGTCAGCAGCTGCGCAAGCTCAAGGTGTACGCCGGCGCAGAGCACCCGCACGCGGCCCAGAAGCCCGTGCCGTTCGAGATCACCCAGGTCACCCAGTGACCGGCCGCCGCGCCTGACGTACCGAGGAGAACCGTGACCGACACCGCCACCGTCGTCGAGCTCGAGGAGAACGAGCCGGCGCTCACCAGCTACACCACCGAGTCCGAGGTCCGGCCCGATGAGCCGGTCTCGCGCCCGTCGGCCTCCGCGCCCGGCGCTGCCACCGGCCGCCGCAAGCAGGCCATCGCCCGCGTCCGGATCGTCCCCGGCACCGGGGAGTGGAAGATCAACGGCCGCACCCTGGCCGAGTACTTCCCGAACAAGGTCCACCAGCAGATCGTCAACGAGCCCCTCAAGGTGCTCGAGCTCGACGGCGCCTACGACGTGCTCGTCCGCGTCCACGGCGGCGGCCCCTCCGGGCAGGCCGGCGCGGTGCGACTGGGCGTCGCCCGCAGCCTCAACAACGTGGACCCCGA
>CAKUSI010000261.1 GCA_934678955.1 uncultured Austwickia sp.
CTCGCCTCGGGGATGCAGTTCATCACCAATCTGCTGCTGGTCTTCGCGGGGATCGCCCTGCTGGTGGGGTCGTTCCTCATCGTCAACACGTTCACGATCCTCGTGGCGCAGCGGGCCCGCGAGCTGGCGCTGTTCCGCGCGATGGGCGCGAGCCGCGGCCAGGTGCGGCTCACGGTCATGTTCGAGGCGCTGATCCTCGGCGTGGTCGGTTCCACGTTGGGTCTGGCGCTGGGCTTCGCGCTGGCGTTCGGGATCTCGCGTCTGTTCGGCGGGATCGGGCTCGACATCTCCGGCACGCCGATGCGGCTCACGCCGCAGGCCGTGATCGCGACGTACGCCGTCGGCATCCTCGTGACTCTCATCGCCGCGTCGATCCCGGCCGTGCGCGCGAGCCGCGTTCCTCCGGTCGCGGCGATGAGCGGCGACTACGCCACCGGGGCCTCGGGGCTCGGGATGCGTGCGGTGCTGGGCGGGCTGCTGACCGCGGCGGGCGCGGGGGGGCTGCTCTTCGGCCTGTTCGGCGACCCGTCGTTCAACCGGCTCTGGCTGATCGGCGGCGGCGCGCTGGCGGTCCTGCTCGGGGTGGCGGCGATCAGTCCTATCCTCGGCGCGCCGATCATCTGGCTCATCGGCAAGGTCGGCTCCGGGTTGTTCGGGGCCACCGGTCGCCTCGCGGAGCTCAACTCCCGACGCAACCCGCGCCGTACGGCCATCACGGCGTCGGCGCTGATGATCGGACTGGCGCTCGTGACCGCGTTCGGGCTCGTCGCCGCCTCCATGAAGGCGAGTACGGACAAGGCGCTGGAATCCTCGATGCGCAGCGACTTTGTCGTCCAGAGCATGTCCGGGATGCCGTTCTCGCCGGCCATCGGCGACGACATGGCGAACGTGTCCGGGGTGTCGGCCGTGTACCGGCTGCGCTTCGTCCCGGCGCAGGTCTCGGGCGAGCCGGCATATCTCGGCGCCATGCCCCCGACGAGCTTCGACAAGATCCTGAAGCAGACGATGGTGCAGGGCTCGATCGGCGACTTCGGCCGCGACACGATCCTCGTGCTCGACACGTATGCCACCGAGAAGGGCTGGACCCTCGGACAGAGCCTGTCCGCCGAGATCAACGGGCGGCAGGTCCCCCTGAAGGTCGCCGGCATCTTCTCGATGGAGCCGGGCACCGGGCTGTCCAACGTTCTCACGACGATCGACACGATCGAGGGCGTGGGGATGCGCTCCACGGACAGCTTCCTCGCCGTGGATTTGGCCCCGGGCGCCGACACCGCCGCGGTGAAACAGCAGCTCGATCAGATCGTCGAGCCGCTGCCGCTCGTGAGCGTGGCCGACCAACACGAGTACGCGGCCGCGCAGGCGCAACAGCTCGACATGCTGCTCTACCTGCTGTACGCGTTGCTCGGCCTCGCGATCGTGATCGCCGTCTTCGGCATCGTCAACACGCTCGGGCTGTCGATCATCGAGCGAACCCGAGAGATCGGGTTGCTGCGCGCCGTCGGCCTGACGCGCGGGCAGGTGCGCCGGATGGTGGTGCTGGAGTCCACGACCATCTCCCTGCTGGGCGCCGCGCTGGGCATCGGCCTGGGGCTGCTGTTCGGATTCGCGCTACAGCGCGCCCTCGCCGAGCAGGGGCTGACGGAGCTGGCGCTGCCGTGGGCGCAGCTGGGGATCTCCGCGGTCGTGGCGTTGGTCGTCGGTGTCCTGGCCGGCGTCTGGCCGGCCGCCCGGGCCGGCCGGCTCGACGTTCTGGAGGCGATCGCCACCGAGTAGGGGATCGCGACCGGAGGAGACCACCGGGGGCCTCGGGCGGCGACAGGGGTGCCGCACGAGGGACCCGGGCGGGGGAGGAAGGCCGGGGCCGTGCCTGGGAACAGGCGCGGCCCCGGCCGTCGTTTTCGCCCGGCGATGTCACGTGTTCGACGGCTTGCGAGGGGGCCTGCGGCACTGCGGCCCCGGGCGCCCACCGAGGCGCGTGAAGGCCCGAATTGGTCGAGTGACCTGGAACGATGCCTGGCGCGGCGCTTCCTTCGAATGACACGAGTGTGGTTTCCTTGCGGACGAGAGGGGCCAGGATGCCCCGACCCGCAGACCAAGGAGGGAAGGCATGGAGGCCGTCGCCGTGCAGCGGTCCGGCGAGGACCGGGTGGACCTGACCGAGCAGGAACGCGAGCTGCTCACCTTCGAGCGGCAGTGGTGGAAGTACGCCGGTTCCAAGGAGCAGGCGATCCGTGATCTGTTCGACATGAGCGCGACGCGCTACTACCAGACTCTCAACGCCCTGATCGACACGCAGGAGGCGCTCGCCTTCGACCCGATGCTCGTGAAGCGCCTGCGCCGGATGCGCGCCGAACGGCGCCGCCACCGCTCTGCCCGCCGCCTCGGCATCCGTCTGTAGGCCACCGGCCACTCGATGCGTCCCCGCGCAGGGCCCGCCCCCGGCGCGAGCGGAGCAGGTCACCCGTGCGGAACGCGCGCATCACGTCCACACTGCAGAAAGGACGCGGCGCGGGTCGCGGGGTTCGTGGCAGCGGGAGGGTGTGCGATGTGTCAGTACTGCGGGTGCCAGGAGATCACCACCATCGGGACCCTCATGGATGAGCACATCCTCATTCGCAATCACTGCGGCGACACCCGTCGCTGCGTGGAGCACGGGGACGTGGCCGGCGCGGTCGAGCACGTACGTCTCCTCCGGGCGTTGATGCAGCCCCACAACGCGGTCGAGGAGGGGGGCCTGTATCTGTCGATGCTCCGCTTCGAGGAGTACGAGCCGCAGACCGCTCGCCTCTACGACGAGCACGACGACCTCGACGCCGCCATCGACGCCGCACTGGAGGCGGCGGACGCAGGGAAGTCCGATCAGATCGACTGGCGGGGGCTGATCGCGGAGTTCGAGGTGCTCTACGAACACATCCAGCGCGAGGACAACGGTCTGTTCCCGGCGGCCGCGGTGATGCTCGACGCGGAGGACTGGGAACGCTGCGAGCGACTGCGCGGCCACACCCATCCCGCGTGAGGCGCAGCCGCCCCGTGCCGCCGTCGCGGGCATGAAAACTCGTGCCTACGCTCGGATCATGGAGCCTCGAGCCGAACAGCCCGCGATGGCGGCGTACGGAGTGGGCGGTCCCGCCTGGCGGCCGCTCGAATGGTCGTGGGCGGCGCGTCGTCTTATTGCCGCCCGCAACTACTGGCTCGTCACGGCCTCCGCGACGGGCCGCCCGCACGCCCTGCCGGTGTGGGGGGTCTGGGACGACGCTGAGCACCGCTTCGCCTTCTCGTGCGCCCCCTCCTCCCGCAAGGCGCGCAACCTGGCGGCGAACGACCACGTCGTGTTCGCGCCGGAGGACACGGTGGAGTGTGTGTCCGTGGAAGGCCGGGCTCAGGTGGTGACACGCGAGTCGCGACAACGTGAGTGGGTGCGGCGGTATGTCGCGAAGTACGCCTCGATGAGCCCCGACCTCTCGGCGGAGTTCATTCTGGCCAATGCGCTGTTCGAGGTCGTCCCGGAGCGGGCGTTCGGCATCGTGGAGCGCGAGGAGGAATTCGCCGAACGCGCGACTCGCTGGACGTTCTGATCGACGGACGCGCACCGCGGCGCGAGGCCCCGACCGATCGCGCCTACAGCCGGGCCGCCAGGCGGGTGGCCTGATCGATCGCGCGTTTCGCGTCGAGTTCGGCAGCCAGCTCCGCGCCGCCGACCAGGTGCACGCGGATCCCCGCCTCGCGCAGCGGCTCCCACAGATCGCGTCGAGGCTCCTGCCCGGCGCACACGACCACCGTGTCCACCGCGAGCACGCGTTCGATCCGGGGCCGTGTCGTCTCCGGCCCGCCGTCGCCGCGGGGGAGGTAGGACCGCACTCCTTCGGTGGCCCCGCGCGCCGTGGACCGGGCCCCGCGGGCCGCGCCTCGCAGGAATCGCACCGCGCCGGTGACGTGTGTGGTTGCCGCGTCGACCAGGTGGCGACCCGGGTCCGGCAGCAGGGCGACGACCTCGGCCAGCGCGCGCAGGCCGGTGGCGCTCCCGTTCTGCAGCCGTCCCGGGGTGGAGCGAGTCGGGGCTTCCGCAGGGTCGGGCACGCGGATCCACAGACCCTGGTCGTCGATGCGCACGTACTCCACCCCCGTCAGGATCGTCACGCCCTTGGCCCGCAGGGAGGCCCGATGGACCCACCCGGTGGTCTTGCCGAGGCCCCGGCCGATCCGCGCGGCCGACCGCTGCAGCAGGTGCACCTCCCGTGGGCTCGCGGCGGGCCTCGGCGTCACGAGGCCGGGGGCGGCCTGCGGGGCGTCCGCGACGCCCCACTCACGCCGCCAGGTGGCTACGTCGAGTGAGGCCGACCGGTCGTGGGTCAGGAACTGGGCCACGTCGACGCCGATCCCGCCCGCGCCGATGATCGCCACGCGCCGTCCCGCGGCGCGCTCGCCGCTGAGCAACTGGGCGTAGCTGATCACGCTTCGGTGGTCGATGCCCGGCACCTGGGGTGTGCGGGGGTGGACGCCGGTGGCCAGGATGACGTCGTCGTACTCGCCCCCGATCAGGCGATCGGCGTCAGCCGTGCAGCCCAGGTAGACCCGTACCCCGATCTCCGCGAGCCGCGACGCGTAGTAACGGACCGTCTGCGCGTACTCCTCCTTGCCGGGGACGCGCGCCGCCAGGAGGAACTGGCCGCCGATCGCCGGGCCGGCCTCGAAGAGGTCCACCAGGTGGCCGCGCTCGGCCGCGGTGCTCGCCGCCGCGAGCCCGGCCGGGCCCGCGCCCACGACCGCGAGGCGCCGCGGCCGCGCTACCGGGGTGATGCGCAGGGTGCGCTCGTACCCGGCGCGCGGGTTGACCAGGCAGGTCGCCCGCCGGCCCGTGAAGGTGTGGTCGAGGCAGGCCTGATTGCAGGCGATGCAGGTGTTGATGGCGTCGGCGCGCCCGGCGGCCGCCTTCGCGACCCAATGCGGGTCGGCGAGGAACGGCCGGGCCATCGAGACGGCGTCGGCGCGACCCGCGGCCAGGATCGCTTCGGCGAGCGCCGGCGTGTTGATCCGGTTCGAGGCGATGACCGGGATGCCCACCTGCGCCCGCAGGGCCGCCGTGGAGTCGACGAACGCGGCGCGCGGCACCGAGGTGACGATCGTGGGGACCCGGGCCTCGTGCCAACCGATCCCGGTGTTGAGCAGCGTCGCGCCGGCCGCCTCGACCGCGCGCGCCACCGCCACGATCTCGTCCCACTGCTGGCCGCCCTCGACGAGGTCGAGGAGGGACAGGCGGTACTGGACGACGAAGTCGGTCCCCGCGGCGGCGCGTACGGCCGAGACGATCGCGCCGGCGATCCGGCGACGTTTCTCCGGTGAGCCGCCCCAGTCGTCGGTGCGGTGGTTGGTGCGGGCGGCCAGGAACTGGTTGATGAAGTAGCCCTCGGAGCCCATGATCTCGACGCCGTCGTAGCCGGCCTCGCGCGCCAGCGCGGCCGCCTGGGCGAAGCCCTCGATCTGGCGCTCGATGCCCTTCTCCGAGAGGGCCAGCGGGGTGAACGGGGTGATCGGGGAGCGCACCGCGGAGGCGGAGACCTGCAGGGGGTGGTGCGCGTAGCGCCCGGCGTGCAGGATCTGCAGCAGGATCAGCGCGCCGTGGCCGTGGAC
>CAKUSI010000262.1 GCA_934678955.1 uncultured Austwickia sp.
AGGTGACGCCCGACTGGTCGCTCTTGGTGTTCCGGCACTACATGCACAGCGGGCGCTTCACGCGGGAGTCTCGAATCACCACGAACATCGCGCATCTTTCGGCAACGCGATTCAAGAAGGTGGAGTTTCCCGTTCCACCGTTGCAGGAGCAACGACGGATTGTGGAAATCGTCGAGGACCACCTCTCCCACCTCAACGCCGCCGACGCCTCCCTCGCCCTCGCAGGCCGGCGGGCGGTCGCTTTAGGTGCATCCGTCCGCGAAGACTCCATCGCTGGGTCCTTCTTTCCGCTTGGCGAGATCGCTGCCATCCAAGGCGGAATCCAGAAGCAGCCCAAGCGTGCACCTAAGGAGAACTCGTTTCCGTTCTTGCGCGTGGCGAATGTGACGGGGGATGGCTTGAATCTCGACGAGGTGCACCAGGTCGAACTTTTTGACGACGAGATTGAACGATGGAGATTGGCCGCAGGCGACTTGTTGGTGGTCGAAGGCAATGGGAGCGCGGCGCAGATTGGTCGTTCATGCTTGTGGGACGGGTCGATTCCCGAGTGTGTCCACCAAAATCACATCATTCGGGTGAGGCCCCAGTCATCGATGATACCTGAGTACTTGGAACTTGTCTGGAACTCCCCCTCGCTGAGGGCTGAGTTGACTCGAATCGCCAGCTCCAGCAGTGGTCTCCACACGTTGAGCGTGGCAAAGCTCAAGAGGCTGGTGGTGCCGCGGCCCCCTCTAGAAATCCAACAGCAGCTTATCGGCGAAGCGCAACGCGTCCTCGAGGACGCCAAGCGGTTGAGAGCAATGGTCGCTGTTCTTCAGCAGAGAAGTCTCGCCACTAGGCGTGGGGTGCTGGCCGCAGCCTTCTCCGGTCGCCTGACGGGCGCGTCGGTGGACTCCGAGGTCATCGAGGAGCTGGCGCAGGGATGAGCGGCAAGCAGGTCAAGTTGTTCCTCGTCGACGGGACGCCGGGTGGGTTGACGACGGCGGAGATCACGAACTGGACGGGGCATGTGCTCGCAGGGCCGAGGTCGGATCTGGCGCAGGTGCTCGGGCGGGACGAAGCGCGGCGTACGGGTGTCTACCTCCTACTCGGGGAGGGCGACGACCTCGGCGAGGGGCAGTGCTACATCGGTGAGGCCGACGACTTCGCCGCCCGCCTCCGCAACCACGAGAAGAACAAGGACTTCTGGGATCGCGTCGTCGTCATCACGAGCAAGGACACCAACATCACGAAGGCACACGTGCGGTACCTGGAGGCGTCGCTGATCCGGCTTGCCACGACCGCCAAGCGGGTGTCGCTGGAGAACGCGACCGCACCACCCCAGCCGAACCTCCCGGAGGCCGACGCCTCGGACATGGACTACTTCGTCGGGCAGTTACAGATCGTTCTCCCGGTCCTGGGCATCAACGCTTTCCGCACCCGCAGGGCCAAGCCCGTTCCCCAAGCCGCTGAGCCGGAGGAGTCGCCGACCTTCCACCTGCGAGTTTCCAAGCATGGCATCGACGCTCGCGCCGCCCAGGTCGACGGGGAGTTCACGTTGCTCGCCGGGTCGACGGTGGTCGCGGCCTGGAAGAGGGTCGGCGGCACCGAGAAGGTGCAACGCATCTATGCACGCCACCGCGCCCAGTTCGACAGGCTCGTCCAGGACGGCTCCATCGTGGTCTACGGCACGACCGGGACCGTGGCCAGAGACATCGTGTTCCCCTCGTCGTCCGCCGCGGGAGCTATCGTGACCGGCCGATCGTGCAACGGCCGGACGTCGTGGATCACCGAGGACGGCACGACCTTCGGCGCCTGGGAGGCTCGCGGCGTCGACGACGCCCCGTGAGCGTGCGGTCCCGGCGGCCACCCGCGCCGGCAGGGGTGGCTGACGTCATTTTCATTTCGTGAGACGTGTCCTAAAATGACGATGAAAATGAGCGTGAGCGGTGGGGGTGGCGGGTGGCCGACACACAGGAGCTGGTTGACGAGCTGCGGGCGCGCGGCGCCGAGAGCAGCCTCGTCGAGGTGAAGGCGGGCGCGGGCGGCCTGCCCAAGTCGCTACCCGAGACCATCAGCGCCTTCGCGAATGGCGCCGGCGGCACCATCCTCGTGGGACTCGACGACCGCACGTTCCAGCCCGTCGATATCGACTCCGAGGCCATCCGAGACGGACTGGCCGGGATGGCCGCGGACAGCCTGCACCCGCCCATCCGCGGCGATATCGAGATCGACCTCATCGACGACGGACATCGGGTCGTCCGCTTTGACGTCCCCGAGGTGCACCCCGGCGACAAGCCGTGCTACGTGAAGGCGAGGGGTCGCTACAGCGGCTCCTACATTCGCGGAGGCGACGGCGACCGGCGACTCAGCCAGTACGAGATCGACCGCCTGATCGAGAACTCCACTCAACCCGCACACGATCGCGAGATCGTTGCGGACGCGAGCATGACGGACCTAGACCCAGCACTTCTCGACCCCTACCTCGATCACATGCGCAGCAGCCGCCCTCGCGCCTTCGTGAGTCTCGACCGGGATGATCTGCTGCGTAACCTTGGTGTGGCCGCCATGAGCGACGGAGCGCTGCGACCGACGGTGGGCGGCCTGCTCGTCTTCGGACGGTACCCACAGCAGTACTTTCCGCAGCTATTCCTCTCGGTCGTCGTGCTCCCGGGGATCTCGATGGGCGAGCTCGGGCCGGGGAACGAGCGCTTCCTCGACAATCGCAGCATCGAAGGCTCATTGCCCCACATGGCGGCCGACGCGGTCACCGCCATCACCCGCCACCTGACACGCACCTCGATCATGCAGGACGGTCAGCGCATCGAGCGCCTCGAATACCCCCTGGAGGTCGTCCGAGAGCTCATCGTCAACGCGCTGATGCACCGCGACTACTCGCCGCTGTCCCACGGCGCACAGGTGCAGGTCGAGTTGTACGCCGACAGGTTCGTCGTCCGTAGCCCCGGAGGCTTCTACGGTCTCGTCCAGGCGGAAGACCTCGGTGGACCGGACGTGTCCTCGTCTCGGAACGCGCTGATCGCCAAGCTGCTCACCGATACTCCGCTTCCCGGCACGGGCCACATGGTCGCCGAGAACCGCGGGTCCGGGATTCCAACTGTGCTCAGAGCGCTCAACCGCGCGGGTATGGCACCGCCGACCTTCTCGGCGGACCTGCGTCGTGTCGAGGTCACCGTCCCCCATCACGCACTGCTCACGTCCGAGGTGTTGGACTGGATCCGCTCACTGGGCCACGCAGATCTGACCCAGGCCCAGGTGCAGGCGCTCGCCGTGATGCACGACGGTTCGCCCGTCCGCAATCAGACGCTTCAAGGGTGGGGCCTGCATTCGGCCGACGCCACCCGCGAACTCACGAACCTCGTTCAGCGCGGCCTCGCCGACAAGGTCGGGGACCGCAAGTGGGCGTCCTACCGATTGACGACGCCGCCCATCCAACGACCGAGCGGCCACTCGGCACCGTCGCCGGTCGCAGCGCCTCGCGATACGGCACCCGGCCCCCGAGGCCAACGCATCCTGGACCTCTTCTCCGTCCATGAGCAACTCACGGCGACGCAGATCCAGGAATCCGTGGGCGTGGGCTACGTCACGGCCATCAGAGACATCAATCTCCTCATCGACGCGGGCCTTGTCACCCCCACGGCACCGCCCAAGAGTCGCAATCGCGCCTATCGCCTCGCTGACCCCACCCCCAGGAGAACCACGTGACCGACTCCCGCCGCCTCGTTGACAAGCTCTGGTCGTACTGCAACGTGCTGCGGGACGACGGTGTCGGCGTCCTGGATTACACCGAGCAGTTGACGTACCTGCTCTTCCTCAAGATGGCGCACGAGCGGGCCACTCGTCAGCTCAAGCCGGAGCGGATCCTGCCGCAGGAGTATTCGTGGCAGAGGCTGCTCGACGCCCAGGGGGACCAACTCGAGATCGAGTACACGCGGATGCTCATCGGCCTGGCCCGTCAGCCGGGCGTCGTCGGCACGATCTTCCGCAAGGCCCAGAACCGCGTCCAGGATCCGGCCAAACTCAGGCGGCTCGTCGTCGACCTCATCGACGTCGAGAACTGGTCACAGTCCGGCACGGACATCAACGGTGACGCCTACGAAGGTCTGCTCGCCAAGGGTGCCTCCGACAAAGGATCCGGCGCGGGCCAGTACTTCACGCCCCGCCCCCTCATCGAGGCGATCGTGGACGCCGTCGACCCCACGATCGCCGACACGGTGGTCGACCCCGCGTGCGGCACCGGCGGGTTCCTCCTCGTCGCGCACGACCATGTGGCCCGTGACGTCACCGGGATGAACCCCCTCCAGCGCGACAAGCTCAAACACGACTTCGTCCGCGGCTACGAACTCGTCGACGGGACGGCGCGCCTCGCCGCGATGAATCTGCTCCTGCACGGCATGGGCAGCTACGACGGAGACGCTCTCATCGACGTGCGCGACTCGCTCGGCTCCGACCCGGGGAAGCGGTGGTCCGTCGTCCTGTCCAACCCGCCCTTCGGCCGCAAGTCCTCGGTCACGATGGTCGGAGACGACGGACGTGAGGTTCGCGACGATCGCGAGATCGAACGGCAGGACTTCGCTGCGACGACAAGCAACAAGCAGCTCAATTTCGTGCAACACATCATGACGATTCTCGACACGAACGGCCGTGCCGCCGTCGTCCTCCCCGACAACGTGCTGTTCGAGGGCGGCGCCGGCGAGACGATCCGCCGCAAGCTCCTCACGGACTTCGACCTGCACACGATGCTCCGGCTGCCCACCGGCATCTTTTACGCCCAGGGTGTCAAGGCCAACGTGCTGTTCTTCGACAAGAAGCCCGCTCGACCGGGCATCCCGTGGACACAGCGGCTGTGGGTCTACGACCTGCGCACGAACAAGCACTTCACCCTCAAACAGAACCCGCTGCGCCGCCAGGACCTCGACGAGTTCGTCGGCGCCTACCGCGACCGCGAGGGGGTGGACTCCGATCGGTGGAAGGCCTTCAGCTACGAGGAGATCGTCGCCCGCGACAAGGCGAATCTCGACATCACATGGCTGCGGGACGAGTCCCTCGAAGACCTCGACAACCTGCCGTCACCGGAGGTACTCGCCCGAGAGATCGTGGAGGACCTCACCGCGGCCCTCAGCGAATTCGAGGCCGTCGCTGCGGCGTTGGAGTCGCAACTCGAGAAGCCCGGCCCCGCGGTCTGACCCGTGGCAAACCCCGCTCAGCCCGCGGTGCGCTACTCCGCCGCAGCCACCGCGGAGCGCAGCTCGACGAGATGCCGGGCGTGCTCGGCCAACGCGACGTCTTCGCTGCTCACGGGCGTCCACGTCGGCACGGGCGCGGTCCGGCCCTCGCCATCCAGCGCGACGAAGATCGTGAGGCAGTGGGTCGTCTCGGCCATCTCGCCGGTCGCCGGGTCGCCTGAACGCACGTGGACGCTGATGTGCATGCTCGACGTGCCGGTGAGCAGGAGTCGGGCCTCGACCTCGACGAGGTGTCCGATCTGCAGGGGCCGATAGAAGCGCACGCCGCCGGTGTAGACCGCGACCGTCGAGTCGCGACCCGTCCATCGCGTCGCGAGCACGTGCGCGGCCTCGTCGATCCAGCGCATGACGATCCCGCCGTGCACCTTGCCGCCCCAGTTGA
>CAKUSI010000263.1 GCA_934678955.1 uncultured Austwickia sp.
GGGCATGATGACATCCTTCCAGGCCAGCCCACCGGGCTAGCCAACTCAGATGTCACCTATCCGTGCAGCAGTCCCCGCCAATACCTGTCAGGTGGCGCTAGTTGGTGCGTTGACCCTACGACGAGCGACGACAAGACGTAGGAGGAAGTCCGATGAAGGGCACTTTTGTGCCCGCACCGATAGGTGGGTCGCGGTGAAGCCAGCGTTATGCGCGGGATGAGGGTGCGGTTGGCTGCCAAGGGTCGATGAGGTCGACGCCCAGGGAGGTGAAGTCGTTCGTATTTCTGGTCGCGAGGGGGGCGCTCAGGTGAAGCGCGTGGGCCGCGATCTCGCCGTCCTGCGCCGACGGCTCGTGCCCCGCGCCGCGCGCGGTCGCGCGGAGCCTCGCGTGAACGGTGGCGATCTCGCTGGTGTAGTCGAGGACACGGCCCCTGAGGGAGTCGATGAGTGCGTTCACCTGCGCGTCGAGGAGGTCGCGCCGGCGACCGGGCGGCAGCAGTTCGACGCCGTACTTCAGCTCGTGGACGACAATCGCAGGCATGACGAGATCGCGGCTGTTGGCGCGCAGCCAGGCGACAACTTCGGGGTCGGGCTCCGGGCGTAGGGGCTCGGACCAGACGTTCGTGTCGACGACGATCACAGCGGTTCGACCTCGCGCGATGCGCCGCGAGGTGCGGCGGGGAGTTCGATGCCCCCGGACTCCTCGCGAAAGGCGTCCGAATCGTCGAGCCAGTCCAGCACGGGGTCACGGCCACTTACGGCGTCGGCCAGGATCGTCCGGGCCTCCGCCTCAAGGGATCGGCCGTGTCGCGACGCTTGACGACGAAGTCCTTCCTTGACGCCGACCGGTAGGTTTCGCACAACGAGCTGGGACATCGCACCTCCTAGATATCGCTGATGATATCACGAGGTGCTCACGGATCCCGTTGCGATGACGCACGACCCGCGGCGGTGTTCGGAATGCTCGGCGCGCGGCACATGGCGCAGGCCGGTTAGGCAGGGCAACGGCGCGACGCCTAGCCAGGGTCTAGTACTGTTTTCGGATGCGCAGTCGCTGGGTGCCCGTCCTCGGCTGGGTGGAGTGTGCCCTCGCCTTCGTGTTCCTGCTCGTCTCCGCCGTCGGCCTGGTCTACGACAACGCCGAGGTGCGCGTGTTCCTCTGGGACGCGCTCACGTTCGTCGTGCTGCTGTTCATGGTCCGCAGGCCGCTGCCAGGGTTCGCGCTGCTGATCGCGGCGGCGTTCGGCGGGCTCCTGGTGGACCCGGACGGCATCGGGATGTCCCACTACATCGCGGCCTGCGGCGTGGTGCTCGCCGTGCGCCTCGGGCGGATGCCACTCGCGGTCGTGGGGACGGCGACCCTCGGCGGCGCGCTGTTCTACGCGATGCTTCGGCGCGCCGAAGACGCGCCGATCCTCGCGGTCGTGGGCGCGGTGCTGTTCTACCTGCTGGTCTGGGCGCTCGGCCTCGGCACGCGCAGCGTGGCCGCGGCGGAGGCCGCGCGGGTGGAGGCTCGGCACCGCAAGCGCCAGCTCGAGGTCGCCACCGACCTGCACGACTTCGTCGCGGGCAACCTGTCGGCGCTCGTCATGGCCGCGGAGGCGCTGCCGAACAAGGATCCCGCCGTCGTCGAGCTGGTCGAGCGCGCCCGGCTCGCGAACTCGTCGCTGCGCAGCATCACCGCGGTGCTCCGGGGCGAGGACGGCGCCGCCGTGTCGCCCGCGGTGCGAGCTCCGCAGGCCCTCGCCCAGGGCACGGAATTGATCGCCGGCCGCGGCGGCCGGATCCAGGTCGCCCCCGGCACGGTGCAGGCGCTGTCCGGCCTGCCGGACGGGGTGGATCAGGCCTCGGGGCGCATCGTCGCGGAGGCGCTCTGCAACGCCGCGCGGCACGCCGACCACGACCAACCCGTTGTCTTCGCCGCGGAGCGCGCCACGGGCCAGCTGGACCTGCTGATCTCCAACCACGTCGCGGAGCGGACGGCGCGAAGCCTCGACTCGATGGGCCTGCTCGCGCTGCGCCAGCACGCGGAGGTCGTGGGCGGGCGCGCCGAGTCCTCCCGGCTCGGCGACGTGTGGGTGTGCACCGCGAGCCTCCCGGTGGCCGCCGCGGGAGGCGCAAGGTGATCCGTGTCGCCATCTGCGACGACCAAGTCCTTGCCCTCGAAGGCCTGGCCAGCCTCGTCGCCCTCGATCCCGAGCTGAAGGTCGTCTTCCTCGCGGGCACCCGGGAGGAGGCCCTCGCGTTCCGGGATCCGGTGGACGTGTGGCTGCTCGACGTCGCCATGCCCGGGCTGTCCGCGGCCGAGACCTGCCGACGGCTGCGGGAGGGTGCGCACGGGCCGCGCGTGCTGATGATCACCGCGTTCCCCGGACAGCAGGATCACCGACTCGATGAAGGCGGGCGCGAGCGGCTACCTGTACAAGGACGCGCCCGCCGCGCACCTGCGTCACGCCCTCAAGACCGCCGCGGAGGGGCTCTCCGTCAGCAGCCCCGAGGCCATCGCTGCGCTGCTCGACGAACCGCTGATGGGGTGGGCGAGCCCCGACGCTTACGAGGGCATCGTCATCGACGACAAGGACGAGCGGATCGTCCAACTAGTGCTGGAGGGCCACGCGGTGGAGGCCATGGCCGCGCAGCTCGGCATGTCCGAGTCGGGGTTCAAGAAGCGCCTCGGCCGCCTCATGCAGCGCGCGGGCGTGACCACCCGCCCGCTCCTCATGGCCCGCCTGTACGCCGCCCGCGCCGCGCGCGTGGACTAGGTCACGTCCTCGAACCGGGTGCCCGGCCCTTCGACGCGCGCTGCGTCGCTGCGCTCCTTGAGCGCGGCTCAAGGAGCGATGGCCCCGTCGAGGAGGCGGACGACGCGGTCGGCCCGCTGGATGAGCAGCGGGTCGTGCGTGGAGACCACCGACGCCAGGCCGCGCTCGCGGGTGAGCTCGACGATCAGGTCCATGATGGTGGCTGCGGTGTCGGAGTCCAGCTGGCCGGTGGGCTCGTCGGCGATCAGGATGTCGGGCTCCCCGACCAGCGCGCGGGCCACGCCGACGCGCTGCTGCTGGCCGCCGGACAGCTCGTGCGGGCGCTGGCGGGAGTGCCGGGAGAGGCCGACCCGCTCCAGGATCGCCTCGACGCGCGCCGCGCGCTCCGCCGGGTCGACCCGGGCAAGCCTCAGCGGCACCTCGACGTTCTCGGCCGCCGACAGCACCGGGATCAGCCCGAAGGTCTGGAACACGTAGCCGACCCGCTGCCGCCGCGCGGCGAGCGCCTCGTCCTCGGGCAGCGCGCTCAGCACGCGCCCGTCGTCCAGCACGACCGTGCCGGACGTGGGCCGGTCCAGCCCGCCGAGCAGGTTCAGCAGGGTCGTCTTGCCCGAGCCCGACGGGCCGGTCACCACCGTCAACTCGCCCGCGTGCACCTCGATATCGATCCCGGCGAGGGCCGCGACGGCGGTGTCGCCGTGGCCGAACACGCGCCGCAGGTCGCGCCCGGCCAGCGTGGGCGTCGCATCCCGCCCCGACGCGGTCCCCGGCCCGCTCGTCGTCGCGTTCATGCCCGCTCCTCCTCGTCCCGGCGGCTCGCGCCGCGCCGCGCCGGCGCTCCCTCGACGCCCTCCGGGTCCGTGGCCCCCGGCCACACGCCCACGTGGTCGGCCCGCCGGTCCAGCCGCACCCGCTCGCGCAGGTCCAGCGCCTCGACGTGCGCCTTCGGCAGCTGGATGCGCCCGTTCCGGTCGATGACGGTGTACTCCTCGGCCACCTCGACCAGCCCGCCCGCGCCGTCGGGGACCGACCGGCGCAGCACCTCGGTGGACGTGCGGCCGTCGCGGATCTGGACGGTACGCGCGACGTGCTCGCTGACCATCGGGTCGTGCGTCACGATCAGGACGGTGGTGCCGAGCCGCTCGGCCGAGTCTCGCATCGCGTCCAGCACCTCGACGGAGTGGGCCTCGTCCAGCTCGCCGGTGGGCTCGTCGGCGAGCAGCACCGACGGGGCGTTGGCCAGCGCCGTCGCGATCGCCACCCGCTGCTGCTGCCCGCCCGAGAGCTGGGCGGGGCGGCGGCCGGCGCAGTCGGCCACGCCGAGCAGCGCGAGCAGCTCGCGGGCCCGCTCGGCCCGGCCCGGGCGCCGCGCGATGGCCATCGGCAGCGCCACGTTCTCGGCCGCCGTCAGGAACGGCAGCAGGTTGCGCGAGGTCTGCTGGAAGACGAAGCCGACGGCGTGGCGGCGGAAGTCGATCCGCTGGCGCGCGCTCATCGTCGTGAGGTCCTCGCCGGCCACCCGCGCGCGCCCCCCGGTGGGCTTGTCGAGCCCGGACAGGATGTTCAGCAGGGTCGACTTGCCAGACCCGGAGGCGCCCACCAGCGCGACCACCTCGCCCGGGTCGACGCTGAGGCTGAGGCCCTGCAGCGCCTGCACCTCGATGCCGTCGGTGTTGTGGATGCGCACCAGGTCCTCGCACCAGATGTCGGGGCCCGCGTGGGCCCGGTCCGCCGCCAGGGCGTGCCTCGGTTGACTCATCTGTCATCCCCGATCCGGAGTTGTTGAGCTGCGTCGGCCCGGCCCGCGAGGGCGGAGCTGACCGCGATGGTGGCGCCGGCGACGGCCAGCAGCCCCCCGACGACGGCGCCCACCGTCGCGGGGTCGACCACCAGCGCCGCGGCGGTGGCGCCGCCGGTGAGGGCCGCGAGGTCGACCGCGCGCACCAGGAGCGCCGCGATCCCGACGCCGAGGGCGAGGCCGAACCCCAGCGCGACGACGATCACCGGCCCGAGCTCCCACGCGGTGAGCGCGCGGAGGCTTCCGCGGGGCATCCCGAGGGTGTTCAGGACGGCGGCCAGCCCGCGGCGGGACTCCGAGCCCAGCAGCTGGGCGGCCGCGACGGCCAGGGCGAGCAGGCACGACGTCGCGGCCGCCAGCAGCGCGAAGATGGCGGTCAGCCCGGAGACGGTGGGGGAGTCGCGCAGCTGGTCCAGCTCGTCGGCCGCCGCCGCGATGCGGGCGTTCTTGAGCATCCCCCGGATCTCCGCGGTCACGGCGGCGGGGTCCGCGTCGTCGGCCAGCGCGACCAGCGCGAGCGTCGACTTGGCCGCGTCCCCGCCGGGCCAGCGCTCGGCGTCCACCAGCACCCAGCCGAGCCCGGGCAGCACCCCGGGGAGCACGTCGAGGCGGGCGACCCGGTGCACCGGGCCCAGCTGGTCGAGCGTTCCCGACGGGGCGTCCGGCACCTCGCCGCCGACCACCACGGGCGCGGGCTCGCCGCCGCCGAACAGCGAGGCGGGGAACGGGGGGAGAGTCGAAGGCGACGGCGTACGCGTCCAGCAGGCTGCGGTCGGCGAGCCACACCCGGACGTGCGCCTCGCCCTCCTCGGTGGCCAGGCGGACGGACGAGCCGCCCTCGGAGATCCGCGCGACCGCGGCCACCCCGTCGACGGCGCCGATCCGCTCGGCCGTCTCCGCGGTGATGCGCGGCCCCGAGACCTGAAGGCTGGACCCGGTGCGCTCCCAGACCGCGCGCTCGGTGTCGTGGGCCAGCGTGCCGAGCAGGAGCGCGCTGGAGAGGGCGAGCGCGCTGCCGAGCGCGACGGCGAGCACGGGGATCGCGCCGCCCGCGGGCTCGCGC
>CAKUSI010000264.1 GCA_934678955.1 uncultured Austwickia sp.
CACGGCGGCGGCCCCTCCGGGCAGGCCGGCGCGGTGCGACTGGGCGTCGCCCGCAGCCTCAACAACGTGGACCCCGACCTCAACCGGCCCATGTTGAAGAAGGCCGGGTTCCTGACGCGCGACGCGCGCGTGCCCGAGCGCAAGAAGGCCGGCCTCAAGAAGGCGCGTAAGGCTCCGCAGTACAGCAAGCGTTGATCGGAGAGGCAGGCATGGGACGTCTGTTTGGGACCGACGGGGTACGCGGGCTGGCGAACCGCGACCTCACCGCCGACCTCGCCCTCGACCTGTCCGTATCGGCTGCTCAGGTGCTCGGCACCAAGGGTTCGTTCGGCAGCCGCCGCGCCACTGCGGTGGTGGGTCGGGATCCGCGCGCTTCCGGGGAGTTCCTCGGCAACGCGGTCATGGCCGGGCTCGCCTCGGCCGGGGTGGACGTCCTCGACGCGGGGGTCCTGCCCACGCCGGCGATCGCGTACCTGACCTCGCGGATGTCCTGCGAGCTGGGCGCGATGCTCTCGGCCAGCCACAACGCGATGCCCGACAACGGCATCAAGTTCTTCGCCGAGGGCGGCCACAAGCTGCCCGACGCGGTGGAGGACGAGATCGAGTCGCGGATGGGCAAGAACGGCGACCGCCCCACGGGCGCGGCCGTCGGCCGGGTGCGTCGGTTCACCGACGGCGCCGAGATGTATCTGGAGCACCTCCTTCGGGCGCTGCCGCAGCGCCTCGACGGCCTGCACGTCGTGCTCGACGCCGCCCACGGCGCCGCGAGCCACGTCGGCCCGGAGGCGTTCCGGCGGGCCGGGGCGACGGTCGACGTGATCGGCGGCTTCCCCGATGGGCTCAACATCAACGACGGCTACGGCTCGACCCACATCGAGAAGCTGCAGGAGGCCGTCGTCGCCCGCGGCGCGGCCCTGGGGTTGGCCTTCGACGGCGACGCCGACCGCTGCCTCGCGGTCGACGCCGACGGAGTGCTCGTCGACGGCGACCAGATCATGGCGATCCTCGCGCTCTACCTGCGCGCCGAGGGGCGACTCAAGGACGACACGCTCGTGGCGACCGTCATGAGCAACCTCGGGATGATGCAGGCCATGAAGCGGGAGGGCGTCAACGTCGTGCAAACCGGCGTCGGTGACCGCTACGTCCTCGAGGAGATGCGCGCCCACGGCTACTCTCTCGGCGGGGAGCAGTCCGGGCACGTGATCATGCTCGATCACGCGACGACCGGCGACGGGGTTCTCACGGGTTTGATGCTTGCCTCCCGTGTGGTCACCTCGCGGCGCGGGCTCGCCGACCTCTCGGCGGTGATGACGCGCCTGCCGCAGGTGCTGATCAATGTGCGCGGGGTCGACAAGGACCGCGTCGAGGGTGACGTGGGCCTCCAGAGCGCCATCCGGGACGTCGAGGCCGATTTCGGCGAGGACGGCCGCGTCCTGCTGCGCAAGTCCGGCACCGAGCCGGTCGTGCGCGTGATGGTTGAGGCGGACACCCAGGAGCGCGCCGAGAAGGCCGCCGAGCATCTGGCCTCAGTGGTCCGGGAGCGCCTGGCCCTCTAAAGTCACGTCGGGTCATCGACGTCACACCTGGTCATCGAGGAAGAGCCGGTACGGGGAGACCCGTACCGGCTCTTTGTGCACCGGCGTCCCCGCGCGCGTTACCCGCGGCGTTGGTAGCCTGGATGCCATGATGGTAACGATCGACCGGGCGGGTCGCGTGGTGATCCCCAAAGAGGTGCGGGAGCGCCTCGGTCTGGAGCCGCACAGCGAGTTGGAGGTCACCGTCGAGGGTCACGGCCTTCTCCTGACCCCACGGGTCTCGGTCGGTCGCCGGGTCGTCGAGAACGACGGCTGGCCCGTGATCGAGGCAGTCCGGGGTCGCACGGTCACCGACGCCGATGTTCAGCGCTGGCGCGACGATGGCCAGCGCTGAGAACTTCGCCGACCCGGTCGGCTGGGCTGTCGACACCAGCGTCGCGGTCGCGGCCCTGGACGCGGGGCACAGTGCTCACGGGCCTTGCCGAGATGCGGTCCGCGACCTCCGGCCGGCGCTGGCGGGCCATGCTGCGTTCGAGGTCTACTCCGTGTTGACGCGCATGCCCGGCAACTTGGCCGTGGACGCCACCGATGCGGCCGACCTCGTGGAGCGGGTCTTCCCGCGGGTCGCTGCCGTGACGCCCGAGTCGGCGGAGACGCTGCGCCGTCGACTGCCCGTCCTTGGGATCGTCGGCGGGGCCGTCTACGACGCCCTTGTCGGGCAGGCCGCCCTCGAACACGGTTTTCGCCTGCTCACGCGTGACCACCGGGCGCGCCGCACGTACGACCTCCTCGGCGTCGACTACTCCCTCGTCGGCACCTGAGCGCGAGCAACGGAAGAGCCGGTTCGGGGGAGGCCCCGTACCGGCTCTTCCTTACTCGTTCTTCCGCTCCGGCTCTCCTTTGGCCGCGGCTGTGGCCTCAGATGGGGCCGATCACTTCGACGCGGTGCGTCTTGCCGTCGGCCAGCTTGTAGGTGAGTCCTACGAGCGCCAGGCTTCCGGCGTCGACGGCGTCCGAGATCGCGAGGGACCGGTCCATGATCAGCCGCATCGTCTGACGGACGTGCTCCGCCTCGACCACACAAGCTGGCAGTATGTATTTCGTGAGTGATCGTGGCATTCTATTCGAGGACCTGCAGCCCTTTCCGACGATCCTTCAGGATGAACGTCGACGAGGTCGTGTTCGCCCTTCGGTTCCGAAATCGAAGGGTCGGCCAAGCATCGATGGGCCGCGCAGTTTCGGCACAACCTACTCAGCGCCTAGCGCGGATCAGGACCCTGAACTGCACCGAGTAGCTGATGAGTTGCTCCGCCTCGATCCCGATGGAACGCGAACGGCCGTGGCAATCCGCCGAGCGTTGGACCAAGTCTATGACGGACGTCGGACGGGCCGGTGGGACTTCACTCAGTTGATGAAGACTGAGAAGACACACGTCGGAACCCTCGTCGAGATCTGGATCGCTCGTGAGTTCGAGTTCTCAGACGGCACTGAGCTTGACTTCAAGATTTCCGGGGTTGACGTCGACTGCAAGTGGTCGATGAACCTCTATGGATGGGAAATTCCTCGGGAGATGTATGAGCGTGGCCCGAAGATTGCGTATGTTCTCTGGGGCAGCGAGTACTCGAACCGCTGGGCTTCCGGCCTCGTGCGCACCGAGGAAGAAAACCTCAGGCCCCTAGGTAAACAACGCGATCAGAAGCGTCGCTTAAATGAGGTTGGGCGTGACAGAATCCTGTGGGTTCATCGAGATGGAGCGATGATCCAGAACGTTCTCGTTCACTATCCAGAAATTGCCCTAGATGTGGCGTCACGAACCTCTGGGCAAGACGCAGTCAACACTCTGTTCCGTCGGTTGCAGGGCGTCTTAATAAATCAGGCAACTGTTGAAACAGCCGCACAGCAAACGGATAGTGGAAAGCGCGTCCGCGATGCTCGGAGCCAACTCAAAAGCGAAGGGATCGCCATCTTCGGACACTACAGGCCGCATCCAGACATGGCGTCTGACCTCGGATTGCCTAGGCCGTCGCTCGGTCGTTTCGTTAGTGCACGACTCGCACCTTGGGAGGGTGAGGGGACCGGGTACACGACCATTGCCGGAAGCGCCTGGCGACTGGCCCACGCGAATGATCCGCCAACCTGCGCGCCTAAATTGCCCCGCCAGGGAACAGAGCAGGTCTAACAACTCCCTAACGAACGGGCAGCTCAGCTGGCAGCCTTCTGCCCCTTCCATGCTTCGAGCGAGTCGGTGATCCGCGCTGCGACAGCTTGCGCAAGGCGCGAAGGGACGGCGTTGCCGATCTGTCGGGCGATCTCCACCTTAGTCCCGCACCATTTGAACCAAGGAGGGAAATCCTGTAGTCGGGCGGCTTCCAAGTGCGTGATCACGCGGTTCACTCGCCGACTTGGGTCGTCTGGATCCCACTGCGGATGCAGGTACGCCCCCTTCTCCGGCTTGAAGAACTCTGTACGAATCGTGAGCGATGGCGCCTCCCAGCGCATTCGCCCCATCACGTCTGTCGTACCTGTACTCTTTTCGCGCCAGCAGCGAGGCAACAAGTGACGCGGGACATCGAATCGCCCTCCGCCGGGAGGGACATAATCGTACCTCTCCAAAGACAGCGGTCGGGGGTTTCGCCCGAAGTGCAGCTCATGCTCTAGAAAGGGGCCACCGATCCGTTGACCGAAGATCTCCGACGTTCGGGAAGGGAGCTGTGTTGTCTTCGGCCTCTCCGGCAGCCCGCCGATGCGGTCGCGGACGGTTTGCCATGGAAGCATTCCGTCGATCCCGGAGATTCGGCTATGGGTCGGAGGGGGTGGATCGATCGGGCCGATTCTCGATCCGATAAGAATCGTGCGAGGCCGCCTCTGCGCGACGCCGTAGTCGGCTGCAAGCAGCACCCTCCATCGGAGGTCATACTCCTCCAGAAGGCCACCAGAACGCGACTCGGCCGTGAGCAGGTCAAACTCAGAACTCTTGGCGAAACGCTCTACATTTTCAAGGACGAATACGAGCGGGCGTGCGGCTCGAACCACGCGGATGTACTCTCTCCAGAGCTTGTTCCTCGGGTCATCCACGTCCTTGCTTCCCAGATTAGAGAAGCCCTGGCACGGCGGTCCGCCGATCACGACATCGACCATCGGTATGCGTTCCGTCGGAAGGTCGACGATGTCGCCGTAGAAGGTGTGCTCTTCGCCGAAGTTGACGGCATACGTCGACGCGGCGGCCCGGTCGTGCTCCACGGCCAGCACTGGCCGGAAGCCCTCCTCCGCGAAGCCGACGGTCATCCCACCGCAGCCCGCGAAGAGGTCGATGAGGGTGGGTTGACTCATGGCAGCATCCTAGGGTCGGAGTCGTGCAGCGAAGGAAGGCGCGCCGAGGAGTTCGAACAAATGGCTGAACAGGGCACGTCCTGGGCATCGTCGCCGGCTGTGCGGCGCAGCATGCGATCGAACCGGGGACGGGACACGGCACCCGAACTCGTCATCAGGCGTGAGCTGCATCGACGCGGCCATAGGTACTTCGTCGATCGTCAGGTGCTGCCGGGCCTCAGGCGCAGGGCCGATCTCGTGTTTCCGCGACTGAGGCTTGCCGTCTTCGTCGACGGGTGCTTCTGGCATGGATGCCCGGAGCATCACACGGTTGCCAAGACGAACGCGTCCTTCTGGGCCGAGAAGGTCCGTTCGAACAAGTCACGGGACGCGGACACCGACGAGCGCCTCCGGGCGGCGGGCTGGGTCGTCATAAGGATCTGGGAGCACGAGCATGTCGACGAAGCTGTACGTCGAATCGAGGCCGTGACCGGTCCGAGGGATCCGCGGAGGGGTTCCGAACAGACACGTGGCGGCCATGGTCGAGACCCCGCAACATGAGCGCACCCGCTTGCGACCAGAAGCCGGTACGGGAGGCCCCGTACCGGCTCTTCCTTACTCGTTCTTCCGCTCCGGCTCTCCTTTGGCCGCGCGCCGCGGCTGAGGCCTCAGATGGGGCCGATCACCTCGACGCGGTGCGTCTTGCCGTCGGCCAGCTTGTAGGTGAGTCCTACGAGCGCCAGGCTTCCGGCGTCGACGGCGTC
>CAKUSI010000265.1 GCA_934678955.1 uncultured Austwickia sp.
TGAAGTTCGGCCCCATCGTCCTGGTGCTCGCCATCGTCGCGTTCGGGCTGTTCTACTGGTTCGACCAGCGGACGCCCCAGGTCCCGTCGATCATGACCCAACAGGTGGCCAAGGCCGAAGAGGCGGTCCGCGACGATCCCAACAGCGTGCCGGCGCGCCTCGCACTGGGGGCCATGTACGACTATGCCGGCCGCGCCGACGACGCCATCGCGCAGTACGACGAGGTGCTGAAGGTCGACGCGGGGAACAAGGACGCACTCCTCGGCAAGGGCACCGTGCTCGTCGGCAAGGGCGACCTCGACGAGGCCGCGGCCGTGTTCAACACCATCACCGAGGCCGACCGCGGTGGCGAGTTCGCTGGTGTCGACAAGCGGCTCGAGGCCGCCTACCACCAGTTGGGCCTCATCGGCTTGGCGCGGCAGGAACCGGAGAAGGCACTCGAGGAGTTCGGTCATGCGCTCGCCATCAACCCCACCGACGCGGACACGCTCTACCAGTCGGCCGTCGCTCTGGGCCAGTTGGGGCGCCACGACGAGGCGATCGCGACCGTGCAGCGGGCGCTGACCTTCGTCCCCACCGAGTGGTGCGAGCCCTATCAGCAGTTGGCCAGTTCCTACACCGCACTGGGCCAGCCCGAGAAGGCGAGCTACGCCGGGGCCATGTCGACGGGCTGTGCCGGTGACACGACGACTGCCAGGGCGCAACTGGAGGGCCTGGTCGACGGGCCCGCAGGTGCGGAGGCTGCAGTCGGTCTCGGGGGGATGGCGGAGGTTGATGGTGACATCGATGCAGCAGTGGGCTGGTACCGCAAGGCCTTGGAGATCGACCCCCAGAACATGGCGGCGATGACCGGTCTGGCCGGCCTTGGAGTGGCCCCCGACGGCGCGCCCACCGGCGAGCCGAAGAAGTGACGGAGACGCAGATGACAGCGGGCAGCGACACCGGCCGGGGCGACAGCGTCCTGGACCTGTTCGACGGCGAGGACACGCTCGACGGCGCGGCTCCCCCTCCGAGTGACCCTGCTGGCCCCGGTGGAGACGGACCCGGGGGCTCGGGCGCGGGCGACGAGGACGCGCGCCGCCGGCGCCGCAAGCTGCTGGCCCTGCTGCTCGCCCTCGTCATGCTCGTCGCGGGTGCCGTCATCGCCTGGTACCTGACCACACGCAAGCCGATCAGCCAGTTGCCGGGCGTCACGATTGCGCAGATGCCGACCTACAAGACCTCCTTCTACGGACTGGACAAGCCGCTCGGCGTGACCGTCGCGCCGGATGGCTCCCGCGTGTTCGTCAGCCAGTCTGGCGCCAACCCCGGCGTCGTGATGTTCGACCGGGAGGGTCGCAAGCTCAAGGACCTGGCGTTCCCGGTGGAGGATGGTTACCACCAGCCGGTGTACTTGGCGACCGGGCCCGACGGAACCGTCTACGTGGGTGACCGAACGGCGGCGGCTGTCTACCTGTTCAACTCCGAGGGGGACTTCCTGAATCGGTTCGTGCCGCAGGATTCCTCGATCGTCTTCTCGCCCCTCGGCGTGGCCGTCGGGCGTGACGGCACCCTCTACATCGCCGACGCCCTGGATGAGCCGGAGGCGCACCGCATCCTCGTGTTCAGCCCCGACGGTGCGCTGCTGAAGACGTTGGGTCTGGGCCAGTTGAACTTCCCGAACCAGATGCAGGTGGATGCTGCGGGCAACGTCTACGTGACCGACAGCAACAACGCGAGGTTCGTGGTGTTCAAGGCCGAGGACGACCAGCTCGTGAGCCTCATGTCCAGCGGTGCCGGCGCCGGCAACCTCGGCCTGCCTCGCGGCTTCGCGATCGATGACCGCGGCCGGTTGTTCATCGTCGAGACCAACGACCACGTGGTCAAGCTCTACACGATGGCTGCCGAACTCACTGAGCCACCGATCTACCAGGACGCCATCGGTGACATGGGGGTCGAGGACGGACAATTCCTCTACCCCAACGGGCTGGCAGTCGACGCACGCGCCCGCATCTACGTGACGGACCGGGAGAACAACCGGCTGCAGATCTGGGGCTTTTGATGACCTCCACCACCTACTTGCTGCCCGATGGGCGCGTCGCAGCCAGCGGCGCGCAGGCGGCAAAACCACAACTGAATAGGCCCTACGAGCTCAGGAAGGGAGAACATCATGAGCACTAGTAGAAGGGTGCTGGGGGGTGCGCTCGCGGTTCTCGTGGGTGTGGCTTCGGCGCTCGTCATGGCCGCGCCGGCTCATGCCGACGGCGGTCCCCACCGATCCCGCGCAGTCAACACAGAGACGTCGGGCGGTGCCATCAAGGTGGACAGCACCTTGGGGTTCAACCGGTGCGCGTCGTGCCACCGTGCCCACACGGCCCAGTCGAGCTACCTGCTGAAGGAAGACGACCAGACGATGCTCTGCTACTCGTGCCATGGCGATGCCAATGCCGGTAGCCGCACCAACGTCCAGTCCGGCACCAAGGTGGGTACGGGGGCCGACGGCCTACCGGCGCTCCTCGCACTTCGGGGCGGTGGTTTCGAGCGGGCGATGCTCGGCGCCACCGAGGCGTACAAGGACATGTACCTGTACACCTACCCGGACGGCAGGACGACCTACCGCTCCAAGGACCAGGTCATCCCGGCCCTGACGGCTCCGGAACCCGTCACGTCGAGTCACTTCAGCGACCTCACGACCAAGACCATCTGGGGCAGTGGGCCGCTCACCGACCAGCCGTTTGCTGGCGAGGAGATGACGGCGGGCACCAAGCTCGAGTGCGGTTCGTGCCACGACCCGCACGGTAACGGCAACTACCGCATCCTGAAGCCGCTGCCCGACGCTGCGGCTCCGGGCACGGCGGGCGTGACGGTTCCCGACACTGGGACGCGGGTCTACACGACGACCAACTACTGGGTCGCAGCTGACCAGAACCACTCGGTCAAGACCACCCAGCGTCTCCAGGCGACGAGCTACCTCGACCCCACTCCGATCGTCAAGACCGGTGGCGAGGTCGATGCCTACATCGCCAACGTCGCGGCGTGGTGCACGACGTGCCACACCCGTTACCTGGCACCCAGTGGCTCGTGGGAGAAGAACTCCGGCGACGCCATCTACACCTACCGCCACACGGGCGACCACATCGGTACCAACGGCCTGTCCAGCCGCAACTGCATCCAGTGCCACGTCGCACATGGTTCGAACGCGGTCATGGCGAGCAACAACTCGAAGGTCGAGTACCCCGGTGGCGTCACGCCGTCCGACTCGAGCCGGATGCTCCGGGTGGACGAGCGGGGCATCTGCCTGATGTGCCACAACGTCTGACCGATCAGCCAGATCGGGCCTGACGCTGTCCCTACCAACCCAGAGGAACAAGAATGAGGACGACCGCGGGACCATCGCGACACCGATCAGCGGCCTTGCCGCTGGCCATCGTGTCGACGATCCTTCTCGCGGTCGTGTTCACCGGGCAGGCGGTGGGTCTGGAGCCCACCGCCCTGCCCACCGCAACACCCACACCAACCGCCGTGGTCGAGGCGTCGGCCGAACCCATCATCCAGGGATCCCTGGAGGCTGAGCCAGGTGCTGACCGCGCCGCGACGGATGCCCCCACCGCGGACGAGCCGGCACCAGCAGTGGTCGTGCTGCCCGGCGTCCTGGCCAAGGTCGGCGACACCGTCGACCAGGTGACCTACCTGGCCGAGGGAGCCGACGCCACCGGCGTCCTGCCCTTCGACACCCTTCGCCTGCGCGTGCAACTCGCCAACACGTCCGAGATCCCCCGCATCTGGACGCCCCTGCTTGAGTTCCGCCGGGCTGACGCCCCTGATTTCGTTCCGCTGCCCGAGGAGTACACCCCCGGCTTCCCGCTGCACACCACCCACGAATGGGTGGCGGTCGACGGTGGGGGCTCGCTGCCGGGGCCGTACAGCGCACCCCTGACCGACACGGTCCTCACCCCGCCCGAGGGACTGGCCAGCGCGCCCGGATGGCGGGCCAGCGGCCCCAACCCGGACGCGCCCGCCAACGTGCCTGCCGGCACCTCGGTCGAGCAGGAGTTCACGTTCCGGATCTCGATCGAGGCCGAGTTCGGGGCGACCTACGAACTCCGCGTCACCGACGCCGGAACGCCCCTGCCCGAGGTGGGTGTCCTGCGTGTCGTCGTGGCCGAGGAGCCAAGGGACACGGTCCCCGATGGGCAGCGTCACGGGGTACAGCTGTCTCCTGAGTTCCCGCTGGTCCTGCCGGAGGGCCTTGCGACCTCGCAAGCAGCGCCCACCGAACTCAGCGCAATCCGAGTGGTCAACGACACCCCCCCGCAAGATGCACACCCCGGGGGACGCGACGAGCTGTGCCACCTGTCACTCGACACATTCAGCCAAGTCACTCTCCGTGCTGAGTGCTGTGGACCAAGCGACGCAGTGCTACACCTGTCACGGGGCCGCCGGGCTGGGCGGGCCGCCCGACGTCGCCACCCAATTCGCCGGCGGCAAGGCCAATGATCCCGAAACGCGTACGTACTTCAGCCACGCGCTCGTGGCTGAGGGGCACGTTCTCGACTCGTCGGACAAGATCGAGGGCCAGCTCAACCGACACAGCCAGTGCGCCGACTGCCACAACCCGCACAATGTGTCCGAGTCCTCCCCCTTCGGTGTGTCGGGGGTCGCGGTCGAGAACGGCCCGGCGGGCACATCACCCACGTACTCCCGCATCGATGGGCGGATGCAGCCGATCACCGCTGAGTACCAACTGTGCTTCAAGTGCCACTCCGAGTGGACCGAGCAGTTGCCCGACGTCGAGGGGCGCCCGTCGCTGGACCGCACCGACCTGGGCGTCGCGCTCAACCCGAACAACGCCTCCTACCACCCGGTGGAGGCCCCCGGGAAGAACCAGACATCGAAGATGGCCGAGAGCCTCGCCGGCACGTCCACCTACAAGCTGTGGGACCTCAAGACAACGGACACCATCTCGTGCACGATGTGCCACACCAGCAACACCGTCGACGTCGACACGGTGGCTGACGCGTCCCTGACCGTGCACGCCTCCGAGAACCGCGGCATCCTGGTGCGGCCCTATGAGAGCCGGATCCTCACCGAGCGGGACAAGGCGTTCGACGCGTCCGCCGCCGGGTTGTGCCTGGCCTGCCACGCCGAGGCACCTTTCGTGAACACCACGGGCACGGGAGCGAGCGCGGCCACGAACTTCGAGTTCCACGGCAAGCACATGTCGGGGATCAACAAGCGGGGGAACGGGGGCACCGACATCGATGTCGCCGGCGCGGGCCAGGGCAACGCCCTGTGCGCCGAGTGTCACTTCCGCTCCCACGGGCCCTCCGACGTGCCCGGCGACCAGAAGCTCGACGGGGCGGGTCTGGTGACCTTCGCGCCGAACGTGCAGCCCAGTCGCAGCCTGGGCGGTCAGGTCAGCTACACCAGGACCGACACCACGGCGAACTGCACCCTCACCTGCCACGGCAAGGACCACCGGGGAGCCACCTACACCACCGGCTGAGGGGGTTGAGACAGGGTAGAGAGCCCTCTCTATCCGAAATGAACCCTCTGGTGGATAGTTCCACAAATCGCTCAAAACGATACTTGAA
>CAKUSI010000266.1 GCA_934678955.1 uncultured Austwickia sp.
CGCCCGAGCCGTCCCTCGGCTGTCCGTCGCCTGGCAGGCGTCCGACGCCCCGGCCCCGAGACTCCTGGTGCTCCAAGAGGAGCTGGCCGCCCAGCTGGGGTTCGACCCCGCGTGGTTGCGGTCCGAGGAGGGCGTCGCGTTCCTGCTGGGCCGGGTGCCGGGCGGCGTACCGCCGGTGGCGCAGGTCTACGCCGGGCACCAGTTCGGCAACTACGTGCCCCAGCTCGGCGACGGTCGCGCGCTGCTCTTCGGCGAGGTGATCGACGCCGGCGGCGTGCGCCGGGATCTGCACCTGAAGGGCTCCGGGCCCACCCCGTTCGCGCGCCGCGGCGACGGCAAGGCGGTCGTCGGGCCGATGCTGCGCGAGTACCTGGTCAGCGAGGCCATGCACGCCCTGGGCGTCCCCTCGACCCGGTCGCTGTCGGTCGTCGCGACCGGCGAGCAGGTGTTCCGGGAGCGGCCCATGCCGGGGGCCGTCCTCTGCCGGGTCGCGGCGAGCCACCTGCGGGTGGGGACGTTCCAGTACGCGGCCGCCCTCGGCGAACCGCAGGTGCTGCGAAGCCTCGCCGACTACGCGATCGAGCGGCACTACCCGCACGCGGCCGACGCGGAGAACCCGTACCTCTCTGTGTACGAGTCCGTGGTGGCCGCCCAGGCGGAGCTGATCGCCGGGTGGATGGCCGTCGGCTTCATCCACGGGGTGATGAACACGGACAACATGGCGATCTCGGGCCAGACCATCGACTACGGACCGTGCGCGTTCATGGACGCCTACGACCCGTCCACGGTGTTCAGCTCGATCGACCACGCGGGACGGTACGCGTACGGCAACCAGCCCGGCATCGCGCAATGGAACCTGGCCCGCTTCGGCGAGACGCTGCTGCCGCTGCTCGACGACCGCACGGAGGCCGCGGTCGAGGCGGCCACGGCGGTGCTGCTCACGTTCCCGGACCGGTACGAGCAGGCCGCGGCGCGCGTGTTTTCCGCGAAGCTCGGCCTGCCGGCGCCCGACCCGGCGCTCGTCGGCGTCCTGACCGTCCTGCTGGAGGAGGGGCGCGTGGACTTCACGACGTTCTTCCGCGCCCTGGCCGGGGGCGCCGCGCGGGAGCTGTTCACGGCGCCCGAGGCGTTTGACGCCTGGGCTGCCCGACGCGACGCCGCGCTTCCGGCGGACGCCGGCGAGCGCGCGGCCCTCGCCGCCGCCATGAACCGGATCAACCCCCTCTACATCCCGCGCAACGACCGGGTCGAGGAGGCGCTGGACGCGGCGAACGAGGGCGACCTGGGCCCGTTCGAGCGGCTGCTGGAGGCGGTGAGGCACCCGTTCGACGAGCGGGCGGAGTGGGCGGACCTGGCCGGCCCGGCGCCCGCAGGCGGCCCGCCGCACATCACGTACTGCGGGACCTGACGCCCTACAGGAACTACGCACTGCGGGACCTGATGGCGCCTGCGGGATCTGATGCCGCCTGCGGCGATGTCCCACGCCGACTCCGGCGTCGTCAGGGCGAGAATCCGCGCATGTGGTGGGTCACACCGTGGCGAGGCCGCGCGGGCCGTGCCGAGCGAGAGGGGTACTCTCACTGGAAGTGAGGGTGGGACCAATCGTCTCACCGACCGAGACAGCGATCCCCGGCCCGGCGGCCGGCAAGACATGCGTGATCCGGCCCGCCCCGTGGCAGGGGAGGTGTCGTGGCGACCAAGAGGCTGTTGTCCGGGAACGAGGCCATCGCGCGGGGCGCGTGGGAGGCCGGGGTGAGCGTCGGGTGCGGCTACCCCGGGACGCCGTCCACCGAGATTCTCGAGGCCCTGTTCACGTACGACGACGTCTACTGCGAGTGGAGCGTCAACGAGAAGGTCGCCCTCGAGGTCGGTCTCGGCGCGTCGCTCGCGGGCGCGCGGGCCCTGGTCACGATGAAGCACGTCGGGGTCAACGTCGCGGCCGACCCGCTCTTCACCGCCGCCTACACGGGCGTCGAGGCGGGACTCGTGATCATCACGGCGGACGACCCGTCGATGCACTCCTCGCAGAACGAGCAGGACAACCGGCACTACGCGATCGCGGCGAAGATCCCCATGTTCGAGCCCGCCGACGCCGCCGAGGCACGCGAGTTCGCGAAGGCGGCGTTCGAGCTCTCCGAGGACTTCGACACGCCGGTGTTCCTGCGCACCACCACACGCCTGTCGCACAGCAAGTCCGTCGTCCTGGTGCCCGACGAGCCCGGCGCCGGCCGCGAGCAGCGGCCCGCGCCCGCCGGTTTCACGAAGAACCCCGCCAAGTACGTGATGATCCCCGGCAACGCCCGCGGCCGCCGCGTCGCGCTCGAGCAGCGGATGCAGCGGCTGAGCGAGTTGGTCGAGACCCACCCGGCGAACCGCGTGGAAGAGGGCCGCGGCGACGTCGGGATCATCACGGCCGGGGTGCCGTACACCTATGTGAAGGAAGTCCTCCCCGAAGCCTCCGTCCTGCGGCTCGGCATCGTCCACCCGCTCCCGCGGCGGCTCATCGAGGACTTCGCGGCCCGGCACAAGACGGTATACGTCGTCGAGGAGCTCGATCCCGTTATCGAGACCCAACTGCGCGCCTGGGGGATCGACGTCATCGGCAAGGAGGTGTTCCCCGCGATCGGCGAGTTCAGCGCCGACGTGCTGCGAGCCGCGCTCGGCCTGGAGCCCGCGGCTCCTCCGCCGGTCTCGGCGGTACCGGTGCCGCCCCGTCCGCCGGGCCTGTGCCCCGGATGCCCGCACTCCCCGGTCTATGACGCGCTGCGCGACGCGGGGATGGTCGTGTCCGGGGACATCGGCTGCTACAGCCTCGGCGTGCTACCCCCGTACAACGCCCTCGACACCCTCGTCGACATGGGCGCGAGCCTCACGATGGCCCACGGTATGGACGCCGCGCTGCGGGACGTCCCGGACCGCCCGAAGATCGCGGCGGTGATCGGCGACTCGACGTTTGCGCACTCCGGGCTGACCGGCCTGCTCAACGCGATCTGGAACAAGCGCGGCGGGCTCTACATCGTGCTGGACAACGGCACCACGGCAATGACCGGCATGCAGCCGAACCCCATGAGCGGCCTGCGGATCGGCCATGAGGAGTCCCCGGCGGTGGACTACGTGCTGCTGGCGAGAGCGTTCGGCCTGCCGGCGGAGAACGTGCGGGCTGTCGACGCGCACGACCGCGCGGCCGTCGACGCCGCCATCACCGAATTGGCCGAGCAGCCGGGGATCCGCCTGCTCGCGGTCATCGGCATGTGCGTCATCGAGGCCAAGGAGCTACGCGGGCTCGGCATGCTGGAGGAGCGCAAGGAAGCCCGTACGGTCCACCTGCCGTTGACGACCAGGCCGGGGGTGGCTGCCCGTGTCTGACGCACAGCCCGAACAGATCGTCGGCGTGACGCTCGAACAGTCCGTCGGCGCACAGCCCGAGCAGATCTTCAACGTGTTGATGGTCGGGGTCGGCGGACAGGGCATCGTCCTGGCCAGCGACATCCTCGGCGACGCCGCGGTGGCGGCCGGGCTCGACGCGAAGAAGAGTGAGATCCACGGCATGTCCCAGCGGGGCGGGCCGGTGTTCAGCCACGTCCGGTTCGGACCCTCGCCGGTGCACTCGCCGACGATCCCGCAGGGCGAGGCGCACGTGATCTACGCGCTGGAACGGATGGAGCTGCTGCGCTGGGCGGCGTGGGCCCGACCCGACGCGGTGGCTGTCTACGTGGACCACGACATCATGCCGCTCGGGGTCAGCGAGTACCCGCAGGGCGTGGACGAGGAGATCGGCCGCCTCTTCGCGCGGGTCGTCCGCTTCGAGGCTCGGGCGTTGCGCCGGCTCATCTCGCCGAAGGTGTTGAACACGGCGCTGCTGGGCGCGGTCTCGGTGCTCGCGCCCCTGGATGTGGAGCATTACGCCGGGGCGATCGAACGGCACTGCCCTGCCGGGACCGGACCCGCGAACCTGACCGGGTTCGAGACCGGCCGGGCGCTGGCCCGCGAACAACTGCACGCCGTCCCCGCCGTCTGACGGGGCACGCCGCGCGATCTGCGATGTGGGGTGTCGCGTGCGGCGCGTGGACCCGCCGCGCTGTCCGGATGGCGAGACGTGTTCCGAGCGACCTACTCGATCGTGGTGAGGCCGTGTTGACGATGACAACGTCGCAGGTCAACGAGATCTCGAATGATGAGATCGGCGATCGAGTAGGTCGCTCGGAACATTTCCTGCCGGTGACGATGCGCCGGCAGGTCCCTTCCGGGTCAGGGACGTCAGCTCGCGAGCGGGCAGTTGGCCGGACGCTCGCCCGTGCGACCGTAGCCGCCGCCGGAGCCGTCCCGCTTCAGGCCCTTGCTCTGTCCCTGCTGCATGCCCTGGCCCTGGCCGTTTCGCATCCCCTGGCCCGGAGCCTGGCAGGCGCCCGTGGTCTGGCACTGCCCGCTGCCTTGGCCCGGACCCTGGCCGGTCCGCATCCCTTGGCCCTGGCCGTTTCGCATCCCCTGGCCCTGACCGCTGCCCATGCCGGTCTTGCCGTCGACCGCCGCGGTGAAGGCCTTCAGGTGGTTTTCGCTGCCGGCCAGGAGGTTGCCGTAGACCGTGGACAGGTCGTCCGGCAGGCTCGGGTCGGCCGCCAACCTCTTGAGGTCGGCGATGTCGCGAGTCTCGAGCTCCACGCCCACCTTGTGGGCCTCGGCGCGGCTCGTGAGCGCGAGGTCCTTCCAGCCGTCGTAGAGCCGCTGGATCTCGGCGCTGGCGTACGTCCCGGCGGGCTTGTCCTGGGCGGGATCGTCGATCCCGTACCGCGTCAGCATCCGCCCGACCGCGTCGAAGTGACGTTGCTCGGACTGCGTGATATTGGCGAACGGGCGCGCGCCGTCGTAGTGGTCGGCGATCAGCCGGTAGAGATCCCGCGCCATCCGCTCCTCGTCGCGCGAGTAAGCCAGGTTCTTGGCGGCCTCCTCGGAGAGGCCCGCGGAGAGGGCGGTGGCGGCCGGGGCAGCCGGTGCGGGGTCGGATGCGGTGGACGCGTACGCCGAGCCGCCCCCGAGGAGTGCGAGCCCGAGAGCCGCGGCGGCTGCGATGGTTTTCATGGTGACCTCTCTCATCTGGTGAGCCGGCCTCTCCGGCTCACCTCCAGTGAGCGATCCCGACGTCAGCGGTCAACAGGGAAACCATGAAGAAGGTGTGAGGACAACCCTCAGGCGACCGCTGGGTGCGCCTCACGCCACGCGTTGAAGCCGCCGAGCACGTCTGAGACATCGCCGAATCCGCGTTGGCGCAGGAAGCTCGCGCCGACGCTGGAACGCCACCCGCCCGCGCAGTAGAGGACGACCGGACGCCCGGCGTCCAGCTCCCCGAAGCGGTCGGGCAGCTGCGGCAAAGGGATGTGCACGGCCCCGGGGATCGCGCCGGCGGCCACTTCGCCAGGATTGCGGATGTCGACGATCTGCGTCGAGGCGTCCAAGCCGTCCAGCGTCCCCGCCTCCCGGCGGCTGCTGTGCCGGACCGCGTCCCGGTGCCGGACCAGGTAGTCCTCCGGCTCGGGGATGAACCCCAGCACGTGGTCGTACCC
>CAKUSI010000267.1 GCA_934678955.1 uncultured Austwickia sp.
CCTGGAGGCTGTGCCCCTGGCCCAGCGCGATCCCGGCGGACAGGTTGCGGGACAACGGCGACATACACGTCGCGATGAGGTCGCCCACGCCGGCCGGGCCCTGCAGCGTGCGGGCGTCGGCCCCGAGCACCAGGGCCAACCGCACGGTCTCGGCCAGGCCCCGCGTAATGAGGGACGCCCGGGTGTTGTCGCCGAGACCGAGTCCCTCGGCCATGCCGACCGCCACGGCCACCACGTTCTTGGCGGCGCCGCCGATCTCCACCCCGACCACGTCGGTCGAGACCTCGGGCCGGAAGTAGTCGGTGCGCACCAGGTCGGCCACCGCGGCCGCCGCGTCCCGGTCGGCCGAGGCGACCACGCATGCGGCCGGCTGGCGGGCCGCGACCTCGTGGGAGAGGTTCGGGCCGGACAGCGCCGCGACGCGCTCCGGCGGCACCCCGGCCACCTGGCCGATGACCTCGCTCATCCGCAGCGAGCTGCCCCGTTCCACCCCCTTGGCGAGGGAGAGCACGCAGGCCTCCGGGGCGATCCGATCCGCCCAGCCCGAAAGCGTCGGCCGCAGCACCTGGGAGGGGATGGCGAGCACCACGTGCTCGGCGCCGTCCAGGGCCGCGGCGGCGTCGTCGGTGACCTCGACCCCCTCGGGCAGCGGCATGTCGGGCAGGTAGTCCGGGTTCACCCCCGACGCGCGCATCCGGGCCACCAGTTCGGGGCGCCGGCCCCACAACCGGACCTCCTGGCCTGCGTCGGCGAGCACCTGCGAGAACGCCGTCCCCCAGCTGCCGGTGCCCATGACCGCGACGCGGCTCATCGGCGTTCGCCCGCCTCGTCGCGCAGCTCGGGACGATCCCCGAGCTCGTCGCGGAGCACGCGGCGTCCCGCCGACGGATCCCATCGTCCGGGCGGGCACTTCTCGCCCCGCAGCGTCTCCAGCTCGGCGGTGATCGCGTCCATGATCCGGTCCGTCGCCACCCGCAGCAGCGAGGAGTCGCTCTCTCGCGCGCTGAGGTCGTCCAGCGGAACCGGCGGCCCGGCCGACATCCGGCTCACGACGCGCGGTCCTGGATCCGGTCGGCCGCGCCGGTGCCGGATGAACTGGGCCCCCCACTGGGCCAGCGGGATCACGGGACGCCCTGTGGCCAGTCCGATGCGTGCCGCGCCGGTTTTGCCCACCATCGGCCATTGCTCCGGGTCCTTGGTGATCGTGCTCTCCGGCATGACCACCACGCAGCGCCCGTTCACGACGGCCTCCACGGCCGCCTCGTACGCCTCCGCGGCGCGCGCCGTCCCGCGCCGCACCGGGATCTGCCCGGAGTCGCGCATGATCCGCCCGAACAGCGGCCAGTGGAACATCGACTCCTTCGCCAGGAAATACGGGGGTCGGCCGTTGTCCCAGAGGAACCGGGTCACCGCGAACGGGTCGGCGTATGAGATGTGGTTGGGGCAGACGAGGAATCCTCCGTCGCTGGGCAGGTTCTCGACACCCCGCCAGTCGCTGCGCGTCAGCGCCGCGATGGAGCCCTTGGCGATGAGGATTCCGGCCCGGTACGCGCTCGGATGCTCCTTGCGGGGGCGCTGCGCCCTGGGTGAGACCACGAGACGTCCTTCCCTTCAAGGCGCGCGCACGTGGCTACGGGCGCGCCTGCATTCCCCGGCCCTCATCTTGGCGGGACGGACATGCCGTGTCGACCCCCGCCGACGCCGATGTCAGAATCGCTCGACGTGAGGCAGGACCAGGCGACCGACGGTCGACGGGACGCGCGCGGGGGGTGGGGAGCGCAGGTGGTGGTGCCCGCCCGCGGCGCGGCGGGCAAGACCCGGCTCGAGGCCCCTGCCGGGGTGGACCATGCGCGTCTCGCGCGCGCGCTCGCCCTGGACACGGTGGCCGCGGCGCAGCGCGCCCGGCGGGTGCGGGGCATCGTCCTGGTCACCCCGGACTCGGCTCTCGCCGCGGCGCTGCCGGCGGGGGCGCGCGCGGTGGAAGAGCCGCTCGGAGCCGACGTGCCGAGCCCCGGGGCGGACGCCCGCAGCGCCGAACCGCGGTTGCTCGCCGCCGTCCGTGCGGGGCTGGCATCCTGCTCCGTCGACGCCCCCGCCGCGGTTCTCCTCGGTGATCTGCCCGCGCTGCGCACGTGGGAGCTGGACGAGGCGCTGTCGCACGCCCGGGACGCGATCGAGCGGCCCGCCGACCACCCAGATGCCGGGGGCCCTCATGCGGTCGCCGCGTTCGTGCCCGACGCCTTCGGGACCGGCACGGTGCTGTTGGTCGGGGCGACGCCGGGCGATCTGGACCCGGCCTTCGGACGGGGGTCGGCCGCCGCGCACGAGCGGGTCGCCATCCGTCTCTCGGGACCGTGGCCGGGGCTGCGCACCGACGTCGACACCGCGTATGACCTGCTCGCAGCCCTCTCGCTCGGCGTGGGGTCCCACACGTCGGCCGCGCTACGAAACAGCGCCCATGGGACGACGTGATCGGCGCGCCCGCTCCAGCGGACACGCCGATCACGTGAGATGAAGGGGCGAAACGGAAGGCGACGGGCGGCGAGGGGGACCCCCCGACGGCTCAAGCCGCTTCGTTGCAGGTCAAGCGCTCTTCCTGGACCGAGCGGCCTTGGAGGCAGCGATGGTCGCCTCGGCGGCGGCCCGCACATCCGCGGCGGTCCCGGCGGCCGCGCGCGACGCGGCGGGACCCGCCTTGGGCAGCGTCGCCGGCTCGGCCACGTACATCTTGAACGCCGTGCCCGGGCGGAACTTCGGCACCGCGGTCGACTCGATGCGCACCGACTGGCCGGTCCGCGGGTTACGACCGGTCCGGGCCGCGCGGTCCGCGCGCTCGAACGTGCCGAAGCCGGTGATCCCGACCTTCCCGCCGTGCGCGACCTCGCGGATGATGACGTCGAAGATCGCCTCGATGGCGTCTGCGGCCGCCTTCTTGCCTCCCAGTCGGTCTTCCAGAGCTTCGACCAGATCAGCCTTGTTCAACGTATTCCTCTCCCTCCAGAGATGATGTCGACCGGTTGTCCGGTCACACTGCTGTGGCGAGAGCACCGCGCCCCCCCACGTCCCTGTGCGCGGCCCGGAATAGGCAATGAGGGACCCATCCCAAAGCCGTTCCTAGACGGTTCTCTCCCCGAGCGCCGGCAGCGTAACTGAACGAGTGACCAACTGCCATGCTCTCAGAGGACGTGTCGTCCTGTCGTGCTTTCTTGTCGCGATCTCCCCGACGGGTGATCGACTCCCTTATCGGCACGAGGCGTCATGAACCACAGCGGAACCCACCTTCGAACCCAGCCGGACGTTCGCATTGGACGCGTCGCGGGTCGACAGGTTGCGATATTTGCGCAGGTCGCAAGCCCGACAAAGGGATCCGGTCGCGGTCGCGCCGGAGGGGCTTTCGGGGTGCCACACCGAGGCGAGGCCCCCCCGCCGGGGGCGTCGAAAGCCCCTCCGGACGACTCTTCCGACGTTCACGGAACGTGAGTTACGGCACGAAAGATCGCCGCGCCGAGTCGGGCATTTCAGGCGCTTGCGAGCCTCACGGCCGGCTTGTACGAGGGCCGAGAAGCCTCGTACGCGTCGATCTTGTCCGCCTGCCGCAGGGTTAGGCTGATGTCGTCCAGCCCCTCCAGGAGCCGCCACCGGACGTAGTCGTCCACCTCGAAGGGGAGGGTGACGCCCCGGCAGGTGATGGATCGCTGCTCCAGGTCGACGCTCACCTCGGCGCCGGGCTCCTCCTCCAGGAGCTTCAGCAGCAGCTCGCCGTCCCCCTCGGACACCTTGGCGGTGAGGAGGCCTGCCTTGCCGGAGTTGCCGCGGAAGATGTCCGCGAAGCGGGGGGAGATGACCGCCCGGAACCCGTAGTCCATGAGCGCCCACACCGCGTGCTCGCGGGAGCTGCCGGTGCCGAAGTCCGGTCCCGCGACGAGGACGGACGCGCCCGCGAACTCCGCTCGGTTGAGCACGAACTCCGGGTCGTCCCGCCAGGCGGCGAAGAGCCCGTCCTCGAAGCCCGTGCGGGTCACCCGCTTCAGGTAGCTCGCGGGGATGATCTGGTCGGTGTCCACGTTGCTGCGGCGCAACGGGGCGCCGACGCCGGTGTGGGTGGTGAACTTCTCCATGGCGAGCTCCTCGAAGTCAGGGCGGCGAAAGGCACGGGGGGCGAGAGCGGTTTGGCGCGGGCCGGCACCCGCGACCTACCTTTTCGTGCGGTCGGGTGCGGGCGGTCAGCCGAGCTGCGGGAGATCCGCGGGCGCCGCCAGGTGGCCGGTCACCGCGGTGGCCGCAGCGACCTCCGGACTGACCAGGTGGGTGCGGCCCCCCTTGCCCTGCCGGCCCTCGAAGTTGCGGTTGGACGTGGAGGCCGCGCGCTCGCCCGGAGCCAACCGGTCGGGGTTCATCGCCAGGCACATCGAGCAGCCCGGGAGGCGCCACTCGCCGCCGGCCGCCGTGACGACCTCATGCAGGCCCTCCGCCTCCGCCTCCTCGCGCACGTGCGCCGAGCCCGGAACGACGAGGAGCCGCACGCCCTCTGCCACCCTGCGCCCGCGCAGCACCTCCGCCACGGCCCGCAGGTCCTCCAGCCGGCCGTTGGTGCATGAGCCGACGAAGACCGTATCGACCCCGACGTCACGCAACGGGGTGCCGGCGGTGAGCCCCATGTATTCGAGCGCACGCCGCGCGGCGAGCTTGGCCGGTTCGTCGGTGAAGGACTCCGGGTCCGGCACGGCCTCGCCGAGCGGCGCGCCCTGACCAGGGTTGGTGCCCCAGGTCACGAAGGGGGTCAAGGCGGTGGCGTCGATGTGGACCTCGGTGTCGAAGGCGGCGTCGTCGTCCGTCCGCAGGCCGCGCCAGGCGTCCACGGCCGCGTCCCAGTCTGCGCCGGTCGGCGCGTGCGGGCGCCCCTTCAGGTAGGCGAACGTCGTCTCGTCGGGGGCGATCATCCCGGCGCGCGCGCCCGCCTCGATCGACATGTTGCAGATCGTCATCCGGGCCTCCATCGACAGCGCCTCGATGGCGGCGCCCCGATACTCGATGACGTGGCCCTGGCCTCCGCCTGTGCCGATCCGGGCGATGATCGCCAGTACGAGGTCCTTGCTGGTGACGCCCTCGGGCAGGGCCCCGTCGACCGTGACAGCCATCGTCTTGAACGGCGCGAGGGGGAGCGTCTGGGTGGCGAGGACGTGCTCGACCTCGCTGGTGCCGATGCCGAACGCCAGCGCGCCGAAGGCCCCGTGCGTGCTGGTGTGGGAGTCGCCGCAGACGATCGTCATCCCCGGCTGGGTCAGCCCCAGCTCCGGGCTGATGATGTGCACGATGCCCTGATCGGGGTCCCCCATGGGGAAGAGCCGCACTCCGAACTCGGCGCAGTTGGCCCGCAGCGTCTCGACCTGCGTCCGGGAGGTCTCGTCCTCGATCGGGCCCGGCAGCGTGGGCACGTTGTGGTCCTCGGTCGCCACCGTGAGCTCGGGTCGGCGCACCGCCCGGCCGGCGAGCCGGAGCCCGTCGAACGCCTGCGGACTTGTCACTTCGTGGACCAGGTGTAGGTCGATATAGAGG
>CAKUSI010000268.1 GCA_934678955.1 uncultured Austwickia sp.
TCCGCACCGGCGTCGGCGCCGCCATCCGCACCGGCGTCGCCGGCACTTCCGTCCGCGCCACCGTCGGCGCCCCCGTCACCGGGGCCCTTCGTGGGGTCGAGCTCGTCGTCCTGAGCCGCCATGAGGGGCTCCTTCCTGGAGTGTCCGGAACTACGTGCCGCCAGTCTTCACCCCAACCGACGCCTCGGCAAAGGGAACGGCCACACCAGATGGGCATCGCGGCCCGGAGTCAGACCCTGAGCGCGAGACACGCCGGACCGACGCGTTGGTCGATCCCCGTGCCGACGGGTGCGAACGGGCGCGGGTGCGCCCCTGCGTCAGACGGCCTGCCGCTTGAGCTTGCGCCGCTCGCGCTCGGACAGGCCGCCCCAGATCCCGAAGCGCTCGTCGTGCGCGAGCGCATACTCCAGGCACTCCGCACGCACCTCGCAGCCCACGCACACCCGCTTCGCTTCGCGCGTCGACCCACCCTTCTCCGGGAAGAATGCCTCGGGGTCGGTCTGCGCGCACAGCGCCCTGTCGTGCCACGACAGCTCCCCCTCCGCGACATCCGCTCCAACGCCCTGCACCAGCAGCAGCTCTTCCATGGCCCCTCCTCCACTTCGGCTCACCACGCCGCTGGCCATCCGCCCGCCCGGGACATCCACACGCTGGTCCGAACGACCCCGGTACCGGTGGCTGCACGAGGGGTGCCCGAAGGTCCCCTCAGGGACATCCACGAAAGGCGGTTGCGACGCTCGGCTGGATCGCGATCGCGACAACAGTGGAATTACACGCGTGTCATCCTCGTTCGTCAAGCCGGTATCTGCTAGTGGACCAGGGCTTTCGTCCAGGACTATCGCCCGCAATTGCACTGGCCGGCACCCGAAATGACCGATTCGGCGCGCAGGTCCGGAGCGCCCTCGACGCCCGGGGCCGAGAGCCGTGCGGTTGACTGGCGGCATGCGCATTACCGCCCTTGCCGGCGGGGTGGGCGGGGCCCGGTTCCTCCGTGGCCTGCGCGATCACCTCGACGCCTCGCACCGAAGCCTTCCGCCGGGCCCGCACGAGCTCACGGTGATCGGCAATACGGGCGACGACCTCACGCTGTATGGGCTCCGCGTCTGTCCGGACCTCGACACCCTCCTCTACACCTTCGCCGACGCCGTCCACGAGGACCAGGGCTGGGGGCGCACGGACGAGCACACCACCGTGCAAGGGGAGCTCGCCGCATACGGCGCAGGACCCGACTGGTTCACGCTCGGCGACCGGGATCTGGCCGCACACATCGCCCGCAGCCAGTGGCTGGGCCAGGGGTTGACGCTGTCGGAGGTAACGAGGCGCCTGGCGGGGCGATGGAGCCTGGAGGACCGCGGGATCTCCCTCCTGCCGATGAGCGACGAGCCGGTGGAAACGCACGTCGTCGTGGATCTCGGAGAGGGGCCGACCGCGATCCACTTCCAGGAATGGTGGGTGCGACATCGGGCCCAGGTCCCGGCGCAGCGCTTCGTCGCGGTCGGCCTGGAACGCGCGAAGCCGGCTCCGGGCGTCCTCGAGGCGATCGGTCAGGCCGACGTCGTGGTGCTGCCCCCGTCGAACCCGGTCGTCTCCATCGGGATCATCCTGCTCGTCCCGGGGATCCGAGCGGCCCTGCGGGACACGGGCGCCCCGATCGTCGGCGTGTGTCCCCTCGTGGGGGGCGCCCCGGTGCGTGGCCACGCGGACGCCTGCCTGGCCCCGCTGGGCGTCGAAGCGAGCGCCCGCGGGGTGGGCGGGCTCTACGCCGACCTGCTCGACGGCTGGCTCGTCGACTCCGGCGACCCGGCCTCGGCCGACACGCCGGCGCCTGCGGCGCGGTACGTCGTCCGCCGCACCGACCTGCTCATGCGAGATCGCGCCGGCGCCGCACGGCTGGCGGGCGAGACCCTCGCGGTGGCGCTGGAGCTCGCGCAGGAGGGCCGCCGGCGGCCTGCGGATGCGTCCGGGCACGCATGACAGGGCGGGGCGCCCGGGCCAGGATGATCGCGTGAACGGTGCGCCCGACCTGATCGTCCGACCCCTGACCGGCATCCCGGAGGTCACCGCCGGGGATGACGTGGCGGCGCTGCTGGTCGACGCCCTGGACCGCGCGCAGACACCCCTAGCGGAAGGCGACGTGCTGGTCGTCGCGAGCAAGATCGTCAGCAAGGCCGCCGGGCTGCGAGCGGACGCCGCGGCCCGCGCCGCGCACGTCCTCGCCCAGTCGCGCGCCGTCGTCGCCGAGCGCCTGGGCCCGGGCGGGCTCGTGCGGATCACCCGGACGCTCGCGGGTCCGGTCCTGGCGGGCGCAGGCATCGACGCCTCCAACACCGGACCGGACGGTGAGCTGCTGCTCCTGCCGACCGATCCGGACGAGGCCGCTCGCAGGCTGCTGGACCAGGTCCGCGAAGTGGCCGGGCGGCGGGGTCGCGAAGCCCCGGAGCGGCTCGGCCTCGTGCTCAGCGACACGGCGGGGCGCGCCTGGAGGGAGGGCGTGGTGGACTTCGCGCTCGGGTCCGCAGGCGTGCCGACTCTGGACGACCTTCGGGGCACGCTGGACGTCGACGGCCGCTCCCTGACCGTCACACAACGCGCGCTGATCGACGAGATCGCCTGCGCAGCCGATCTCGTCACCCGCAAGGTCGACGCCATTCCCGCCGCCTTGGTGCGCGGCCTCGCCTGGCCCAAAGCGGCTGCCGGCAACGCCGCCCAGTTGGTCCGCGAACCCGCCGCCGACTGGTTCTCGCTGGGCTCCCACGAGGCCGTGCGCGCGGCCCTCGGGGTCCCGCCGGGCACCCACGAGGCCGTCGACGTCGGGCTGCGGCCGCTTCGACCGGACGATCTGATCGACCGCCTCCAGCGCGCGGTGGCCCTCGCCCGTCACGACGGGCTCGGGCGGCTGCCGACCGAACACCCCCGCGCCCATCTGAGCGGACCCCGGCCCGAACCTGCCGACGCGCGCTGCGACCTGCTGCAATACGGGATCCGGGTGGAGGCGGACGACGATCTCACGCTGGGCGTCGTGCTCGGCCGCCTACTGGCGGCCCTGGCCGGGGAGGACGTGCCGTCGGCCCTCGCGCGCACCTGGCCCTCGGTCGAGGGCTCCCCTGCCCGCGCCCTCGTGGTCTTTCGCGAAGAGGCAGCGGCGGTAACGTGACGGTCGTGACCGTCCCGGACCTGCTCCGCACCCTCGCCCGCACCGATTCGGCCTCGCCGCGCCTGACCTGGTACGGCGCGGACGGCGAGCGAGTCGAGCTGTCAGGGCGCGTGCTGGAGAACTGGGTGCACAAGGCGGCCAACGTGCTCGTCGAGGAGGGCGATTGCCAGGCGGGCGACACCGTCCGGCTGGACCTTCCCTCCGGGCACTGGCGGGCCACCTACTGGGCGCTCGCGGCGTGGCTGTGCGGAGCGAGCGTGCGCCTCGACGAGGTCGATGGCTCCGATGTCCTCGTGACCGCGGACGCGGACACGGCCGCGGATTCCGCCGCGCCGTTACGGATCCTCGTGTCTCTCCCGGCGTTGGCGCGGTCCTTCCCGGGGCAGACCCCCGGGGGGGTCATGGACGAGGCGGCCGAGCTCGCGAGCTACGGCGACCATTTCGTCGCGGACGCGGGCGCGATCCCCGCCGGCTCCTCGCTCGCCCTGGTCGGGGCAGACGGGGCGACGTGGAACGCCGGAGCGCTGTTCGAACCCGACACCACCGTGGGGGCGCGCCGCCACGTCGACGCGGCGACGGCGGGCGCGGCCGCTTGCCTGCGCGCGCAGCTTTCGACTTGGGCCTCCACGGGGTCGGTCGTGGTCACGAGCGGCGGCTCGCTCGAGGCGCTCGAGCGCACGCTGGCGGCCGAAGGCGTCGACTGGTGAGGAAGCGCCGGGCTCAGCGCACCGAGCCCGGGTCGAGCAGCGCCCACGTGGCCTGATCCAGAACACCTGTCACCGGCAGCCCCTTGCGCTGCTGCCAGTCCCGCACGACCATCCAGAAGCTGTAGTCGAACGAGCCCGACGCCGACCCCACGAGCAGCCTCTGAGCGAAGGACACGTCAGGGCCGGACGAGCCGAGAACGGCCGTCGCGTGCGTCGTGCGCTTGCCGGCGAGCGGCGTAGGACAGGGGGACGTCCGGGGACCGGTGTAAATCGCGGCGTACTCCCCTGCCGACGGGCGACACGGGCCCCGGTCCCAGGCGGTGATCGCCGCGCCGGTCCACCACGAGGTCCGCTTCATCGCGCCGTCCCAGGTGAGCGACGTGTGGATGTGATCGGTGTGGGGGTTCGACCCCGTGTACGGGATCCAGCCGTCCTCGGGCGCATACCCGCCCCAGAACTTGCCGTCCCAGATCAGGTACATGACCCCGAGGCGTCGGGCGATCTCCCCGTTGTTGGCGGTGATCCACCCGACGATCGCGTCGCCCACCGCCTTCTGCGCCGGGTCCTTCGCGTTGATCATGAAGTCCACGGCCCGGCCGTCCTTGTGCTCGCTGGTCCCGTATTCGGTGCACGAGCGCGAGATCCCGACGATGCCACGCGGATAGATCGATTTCAGGAGCTCCCCGAACGCGACCGACCCCGGCTTGTTCGTGGGGTCGCAGCTGGTCTGGCCCGCGTACCCGGCCTGGACGTCGAGGGCCGCGGGAAGAGCCACTGGCGGACGCGCGAGGCCGGTGCCACCGCGCGGGGCGCTGCCGGGCAGAGCCCGCCGCGAGGTGGCGAGTTGCTCCGCGCGGGCGTCCGCGCTCGCCCGGAACCCGACCGTCGACGCGGTCGCTGCGGAGGCGGCGCGCGGATCCGACGGCGCCCCCTCGGCGGCCCCGGCCGAGGCGAGCGGGACAAGGGTCGCGGGACCGGCGAGCGCGGCGGCGGCGAACACGGTGGCGAGCCGGACGCGGACGGGCATGGCGTCTCTCTTCGGAAGGGCCGCCCGGGCGTGGCAGGGGATCGCATCGGTCGGCGGCGATGGGTCGGTACGGCGGCGACAGCCGCCGGATTCCCCATCGACCGCCGGCCCCAGGAGGTGAGGTCCACCACAGGTCCCGAGGGGTCCGCGGAGGCATTTCGGCAGGCAGCGCCCGGTAGATTCGGGGCATGGACAAAGTCGTCGCCAGTGCCGCCGAAGCGGTCAAGGACATCCCGGACGGTGCCTCGCTGGCCGTGGGGGGCTTCGGCCTCTGCGGCATCCCGAGCATCCTGATCCAGGCCCTCCACGAGCAGGGCACCACGGACCTCAGCGTCGTCAGCAACAACTGCGGCGTGGACGACTGGGGGCTCGGCATCCTCCTGGCCGACAAGCGGATCGGTCGGATCCAGGCGTCCTACGTCGGGGAGAACAAGGAGTTCGCGCGCCAGTACCTGGAAGGCGAGCTCGAGGTGGAGCTCACGCCGCAGGGCACCCTCGCGGAGAAGCTGCGCGCCGGTGGAGCGGGGATCGCCGCCTTCTTCACCCGTACGGGGGTGGGCACCCAGGTCGCCGAGGGCGGACTACCGCTCAAGTACGCCTCGGACGGCTCC
>CAKUSI010000269.1 GCA_934678955.1 uncultured Austwickia sp.
CCACTCGGAGTACTGCGCGAACTCGCTGCCCATGAAGAGCAGCTGCTTGCCGGGGAAGCTCCACTGGAACGCGTAGTAGGCGCGCAGGTTGGACAGCTGTTCCCAACGGTCACCGGGCATCTTGCCCAACATGGAACCCTTGCCGTAGACGACCTCGTCGTGGCTGATCGGCAGCACGAAGTTCTCGGAGTACGCGTAGATCATCGCGAACGTCAGCTCGTTGTGGTGGTACTGCCGATAGACCGGCTGCAGCGAGGCGTAGTGCAGCGAGTCGTGCATCCACCCCATGTTCCACTTCAGGCCGAACCCGAGACCGCCCATGTAGGTCGGCGCGGTCACGCCGCCCCAGCTCGTGGACTCCTCGGCGATCGTCACGACGCCGGGCGTGCGCCGGTAGACCGTCGCGTTGGTCTCCTGGAGGAACTGCACCGCCTCCAGGTTTTCGCGGCCGCCGTACTGGTTCGGGAGCCACTGACCGTCCTCACGGCTGTAATCCAGGTAGAGCATCGAGGCGACCGCGTCGACCCGCAGCCCGTCGATGTGGAACTCCTCCAGCCAGTAGGAAGCGTTCGCGACGAGGAAGTTGCGCACCTGGGGTCGGCCGAAGTCGAAGATGTACGTGCCCCACTCGGTGTGCTCGCCGCGCCGGGGATCCGGGTGCTCGTAGAGCGCCTGACCGTCGAAGCGCCCCAGGCCGAAGCCGTCCTTCGGGAAGTGCGCCGGCACCCAGTCGAGGAACACGCCGATGCCCGCCTGGTGGAGCCGGTCGACCAGGTAGCGGAACTCGTCGGGGCTCCCGAACCTGGACGTCGGGGCGTAATAGCCGGTGACCTGGTAGCCCCAGCTCGGTCCGTAGGGGTGCTCGGCCACCGGCAGGAACTCCACGTGCGTGAAGCCGATGTCCTTGACGTAGTTGACGAGGTGCTCGGCGAGGTCGACGTATGACAACCCCAGCCGCCAGCTGCCCAGGTGCACCTCGTAGATGCTCATCGGCCGTTCGTGCGGCGGCGCCGAGGTCACCCGCTCCGCCATCCACTCGCCGTCGCTCCACTCGTAGTGCGACTCCGTGACGACGGAGGCGGTGGCCGGCGGGCACTCGGTCGCGCGGGCGAGGGGATCGGCCTTCGTGCGCCGGTAGCCGTCCGCGCCGAGGATCTCGTACTTGTAGGTGCTGTCCTTGCCCACCCCCGGGATGAACAGCTCCCACACCCCGGTGCTGCCGAGCGCGCGCATCGGGTGGCATGTGCCGTCCCAGGTGTTGAAGTCCCCGACCACGCGGATCGCGCGCGCGTTGGGCGCCCAGACCGCGAACGACGTGCCGTGCACCTCGCCCATCACGCCGGGGTAGCTGCGCAGGTGGCTGCCGAGCACCTTCCACAACTGCTCGTGGCGGCCCTCGCCGATCAGGTGCAGGTCGACCTCACCCAGGGTGGGCAGGAAACGGTACGGGTCGTCGATGCGGTGCTCGAACCCGTCCCCGTAGTCGACCAGCAGGCGGTAGTCGCTCACGTCGGGCATGTCGAGCTGGATCTGCCAGACGCCCTCGAAGTCGTGCTCGAGGGGGTGCACCGACCCGTCGGGCAGCTCGACCTTGACGCTGGTCGCGCCGGTACGCAGGGTGCGCAGGGTGACCCCGCCGTTCCAGGGATGGGCGCCGAGGACACCGTGCGGGTTGCCGTGGCCGCCGTGCACCAACAGCCCGAGCTCGTCCCAGCTCGCGGGCCGGATGCGCGGGGTGGGGGCCGGCGCGCTCGCCGTGGCGGAAGGAAGAGTGGTCGGCGACCCGCTCGCGGAGGGGGCACCGTCGCCGGGTCGGGAGGAGTCGCTCGTCATCGGGTCCTCGATTCATGGGGTGTGCACAGGCGGGTGAGCGCGGCCACGGGGATGCCCAGCCAGTCTGGCCGGTTCCGGGCCTCGTAGACGATCTCGTAGAGGGCCTTGTCCAACTCGAGGGCCGCGAGCAGGGCCGCGGAATCGGCGTCGCCGCGCGGGTCGGGACCGCGCGAGGCGTAGCCGTCGAGGAATGCCTCGCGGGCCGCGGCCGCCCAGTCGCGGGCCGCGTCGGCGCGTTGCGGGTCGTCGGCAGCGATGCTCCCGGCCACGTAATCGAACGAGCGGAGCATCCCGGCGACGTCGCGAAGGGGCAGGTCAGGGTCCGAGCGTTCGGCGAGGGGGCGAAGCGGTTCACCCTCGAAGTCGAGGAGCACCCAGCCGCGGCCGGGGACGTCGAGCACCTGCCCGAGGTGGTAATCGCCGTGGACGCGTTGGAGCGGCGGCCAGGTCGCCTCCACCGCGGCGGAGAAGACCTCGTCGATGCGGGGTGTGAGGTCTCTCACCTGGCCGCCGGCACCTGTGGCGGCGTCCGTGGCGACATCCGTGGCGGCGGCCATGGCGACATCCGTGGTGGCGAGCAGGGCGACATCCGTGGTGGCGAGCAGAGCCGCGTCGCGGCGCTGTTGCCAGGACCGCAGCTGTGCCTCGCGGGAGGCCGCGTCGACCGGGCGCGTGGGGAAGGCGTCGGCCAGCGCGGCATGCACCGCCGCGGTGGCGGCCCCGAGCTCGCGGGCGCGCTCGGTGAAGTCGCGGCCCTGAGCGGCGGCGTCGCAGGCGACCCGCCACGCGTCCGAGGTCCCCGGCAGGAAATCGGCGGCGACGGCCAGGTGGCCCGCGCACGCCTCGCCGGAGCCGGGGTCGTCCCACTCGCCGGTGAGCGAGCCGAACGGCGCGGGCACCAGGTCGCAGCCGGCTTCCGCGAGTCCGGCTGTCAGCACCACCTCGGGGTTCTCGCCGTCCGCCAGGACGCGGAAGATCTTCACGATCAAAGGGCCGCCCACGCGTTCCACGATGACCGAGGTATTCGACTGTTCACCCGTGAGGACTCGGGATCCGGTCACCTCGATCGCCGCGGGGGTGCCCTGCGGGTGGCCGATCGCCGGCTCGTCGCGCCCGTCGGCGCAGTGTCCGGGCTCCGAGGGGCCGCCGCCGCAGATGAGACCCAGCAGGGCGGCGACGTAGGTGGGGTCGTGCGGGGCGTCGTAGACATACCGCGTCCCGAGGACCGAGTGCTCGCACGTGCCGACCAGCGCGTGCTCGGCGCCGGGCAGCGGGCCGGCCCGGTAGGTGAGCGGCACCTGGTAGACGACGGGGGGCGCGGCGTGCTCGTCGGCGACGATCAAGGTCTCCATGCCGACCTCGCCGGCCGGATCCTCGAAGCGGTAGCCGCCGACCCGGCGAAGACTCGGCGCGGCCCCCTTCGCGGTGTACCACCGCTGACGCGGCATCCAGGTCGCGAGCAGGTCGAGCTTGCCGGGGACGATCACGGCGTCGGGGTAGATCTGCGCCACCAGGGTCACGGCACCTTTCGTGTCGGGGGATCCTCCGGTGGGGTCGTACCCATCCCGTCATCCTCGGAATCCTCGACGAGCAGAAGCCAGAAGAAGTCCCGGGAGCCGAGCGTGGCCCGGTAGGTCCCGTCGGCGCCGACTCGCCCGAACCCGGAGCCTCCGAAGAGGTCCTGCACGGCCGCCCCGGCATACCGCTGCGGCAGGACGATCGTGCCGCCCTGCGGCCGGGAGGACAGGTTGTGCAGGCACAGCACCACCTCAGGGGCGCTCCGGTCGGCCTCCAGGTCGGCCTCGAGCCGCCGCGTGAAGGCGAGGATCGCGTCGTTGTCGACCTCGCGCAGCTGGAAGTCCCCGAGCCCGAAGACCGGGTGCGCCGAGCGCACCTGCAACATCGCGCGCACCCAGTGCAGCAGTGAGCTGGAGGAGGCGCGCTGGGCCTCCACGTTGACGTTGTTGTGGTGGTAGACCAGCGACTGGATGACGGGCAGGTAGAGCTTGCCCGGGTCGGCGCTGGAGAACCCCGCGTTGCGGTCGGGGGTCCACTGCATCGGCGTACGGACCGCGTCGCGGTCGTTGAGCCAGATGTTGTCGCCCATGCCGATCTCGTCGCCGTAATAGAGGCACGGGCTGCCGGGCAGGCTCAACAGCAGGGCGTTGATCAGCTCGATCTCCGCGCGCGAGTTGTCCAGCAGGGACGCCAGCCGACGCCGGATGCCGATGTTCGCCCGCATCCGGGGGTCGGGGGCATACCAGGAATACATGGCCGTGCGCTCTTCCGGGCTGACCATCTCCAGCGTCAGCTCGTCGTGGTTGCGCAGGAACGTGCCCCACTGGGCGCCGTCCGGGATCTCCGGAGTGTCGTTGAGCACGTCGATGATCGGGGTCGCCTTCTCGGTGCGCAGCGCCGCGTAGAGGCGCGGCATGACCGGGAAGTGGAAGCACATGTGGCACTCGGGCGCGTCCGGCGTCCCGAAGTAGTCGACGACCTCGTGCGGCATCTGGTTGGCCTCGGCGAGGAGGATCCGCCCCGGGTACTCCTCCTCGACGAACGCGCGCAGCCGGGAGAGGAAGGCGTGCGTCTTGGGATGGTTCTCCCCGTTGTGGCCCTCCTCCTCGAAGAGGTAGGGCACGGCGTCGAGGCGGAAGCCGTCGATGCCCAGGTCCATCCAGAACCGCACCACGTCGAACATGGCCTCGCCGACGGCGGGGTTCTCGAAGTTGAGGTCCGGCTGGTGGGAGAAGAACCGGTGCCAGTAGAACTGCCGCCGGACGGGGTCGAAGGTCCAGTTGCTGACCTCGGTGTCGACGAAGATGATCCGGGCCTCGGCGTACTTCGTGTCGTCGTCGCTCCACACGTAGAAATCGCCGTATGGGCCCTCGGGGTCGGCGCGCGAGGCCTGGAACCACGGATGCTGGTCCGAGGTGTGGTTCATGACGAGGTCGGTGATGACCCGCATGCCGCGCGCGTGCGCCTGGTTCACCAGCTCGGCGAACTCCGGCAGGGTCCCGAACTCCGGGAGCACGGCGGTGAAGTCGCTGATGTCGTACCCGCCGTCGCGCAGCGGGCTGGCGTAGAACGGCGGGAGCCACAGGCAGTCCACGCCGAGCCACGCGAGGTAGTCCAGCTTCCCGATCAGGCCGCGGAAGTCGCCGGCCCCGGAGCTCGTCGAGTCCGCGAAGGCGCGTACGAGGACCTCGTAGAACACCGCCGTCTTGAACCACGTCGGGTCCTGGGGTAGCCCCCGAGAGACGGGGTTCGGACCGACCACCTCAGAACCTCCGGACGCTGATGATGTGCACCGGCTCGGTGTCCCGACCGAGGCGGACGAACGCGTGCTGTCCCCAGTGCCAGGACGCGCCGGTGACCAGGTCCTTGGCGACGAAGCCCGAGCCCCAGTCGAGTCCGAGCGCCGGCAGGTCGAAGTGCAGCCAGGTCTCCCGGGTCGCGTGCGGGTCGAGGTTGGCCGCGACGATGATCGTGTCGTCCTGCCCGCCGATGACGCGCCGCTTGCTGAACACGAGGAAGTTGTCGTCGTCGGCGGAGTGGAACACGATGTTGCGCAGCCAGTGGAGCGCGGGGTGGGCGGCGCGGATCTCGTTGATCATGCGCAGCCAGTCGGCCATCCACAGCCGGCCGGCGAGCGGGC
>CAKUSI010000270.1 GCA_934678955.1 uncultured Austwickia sp.
GTCGTAAAGGTGATGTCGGGGCCGGCGGCGAACGGCAACGTATGCGGCTTCCAGGCCCCGGAGCCGTCCTTGAACTGGAGAACCAGCTGACCCGATCCGGGCACCACCCGCCACGCCAGATACGTGCCGCCCGTCGGCAACAGTGCCGTGCGGCCACCCGCGCGCACCGACAGGCCGGCGGCCGGGGCGACCATCGTGTCGCTGTCGTTGTCGGCGCTGATCGAGACGCGGATCGTGTCGTCGGGTAGCCGGCTGCGCGTGGTGCCGGGGTAGTAGAAGCTGAGAATCGAAGCGTACGAGAGGCCCTTGGTGGCGGCGCCGTAGGCGCCCCACTGGCTCATCCCCCGGCCATGCCCGAAGCCGTTCCCCGAGAACGTGATCGTGCCGGTGGCGGGCCGGAGGGTGACCTCCTGGGCCTGGGCGGGCGCCGGGAGCGCGAAGGCCAGAAGGGGAGTCACGCAGGCACCGAGGAGCCTGCGACGCACACGGGAGCTCATGATCGTTCCTTTCGGCGGGCACCCGCGTCGGCTGAGGCGCCTGGACGGAGAGTAGCGTTATGTCAGCGCCCCTGTCGACGCCCTCCGCATCGAACTCCCGGCCGACGAAGTCCCGCCATGCGACGGCCACCCTCGTTGCCCAGCAAGAAGATTCAGCGGGTTACCCTCGGGTGTCGAGTTCCGTCATCGAAAGGCCCCCCATGCGAGGCTTCCCCTGGCGAGCGCCCCTGACCGCCGCCTGTTCACTGACCAGTGCCGCGGCGCTCGCGCTGACCTCCTCGCCCGCGGGCGCGTTCCCGGCACACGCCACGGGAGTCGACCCGACGCAGGCTTCGGCCCATGGGCTCGTCGTCGGGGACGACGGCGTGCGCGTCGTCCCGGACACCTCCCGCACCCTGCAGGACACTCGACGGGCGACCGGCCCGGTGGGCCGAGGGGGCGGTCTGCCTGCGGACCCCGACAACCGTCGAGCGGCGACGCTCCCCGGACTGACCGAGCTACCGGCAGGCGGCGAGTGCCCTGCCGGGACGACGAAACTCTCCACGCAGCTGTCCGAGTCCTTCGAGAAGGGCTCCGTCCCCGAACCGGCCGACACCCAGGGGTGGAGTGTGCTGCGCGGGCAGGCTCGGACCGGGAGCTACTCGGCCAGATCGGTCATCTCGTCGACCGACAGGAGCACGCAGCCCACCACACCCCCGTACTGGGCCCTCGCGATGCCGCTCGTCAAGGTCCCTGGCGGTCGGACCATTCTGCGCTTCGCGATCAAGGGCAACTACCCCTCGGAGACCGCGTACATCGCGGTGAACGACGAATCGGGCTGGGCCACCCCCACGTCGGTGTGGGGGACGGTCGCCCTGGACGTCACGAGCGCTCTCAAATCCACCGACGACGGGTGGCTGGACGTCCGATTCGCCAACTACCCCGCGAGACCCGCCACGAACTCCACCATCGACATCGACGACGTCGAGGTCTACACCTGCACGGGAGCCTCCCGGGTCCGCGGCGACTTCGACGCCGACGGGATCGGCGACGTCCTCACGGTCGACGGCGGCGGAGCGCTGAAGATCTGGCCCGGCACCGGCGGGATGCGGCTGGGCACCGCGCGCCAGGTCGGGCACGGCTGGGGCGCCATGAACTGGCTCGGATCGCCGGGTGATCTCAACGGCGACGGTCGGGCGGACCTGATGGCCCGCAACCGCGCCGGCGAACTCTTCGCCTATTGGGGCGACGGGGCCGGCGGGTTCAGCCTCGGTGCCACGCGCGTCGGGACGGGCTGGCAGACGATGACGAGCATCGTCCCCATGGGCGACATCAACGGGGACGGTTTCGTCGACGTGCTCGCGACCGACGGGAGAACGGGCGACCTGCGCCGCTACTGGTTCACCGCGGCCGGCTCGCCGATGACGGGCGGCACGGTCGTCGGCACGAGCTTCAACTCGTTCCGCCAGCTCCTGACGATGGGTGACTACAACGGCGACGGCCGGTGGGACGTCGTCGGGATCCTCCCGAACGGCGACATGCGCGTGTACGACACCCTGGCGACGGGCAGCCTGTACGGTCACGGGGCCCGCATCGGCACGGGGTGGACGTTCTCGCATGTGTCGGCCCCGGCCAGCTTCAACGGTGACGGCTATCCCGACGTCCTCGGTCTCGACACGTCCGGCCGCCTGTGGACCTATCCGAACCTCGGGCAGGGCCGCTGGGGCGCCCGCGTGCTCACCGGCACCTACTTCGGCCAGTTCTCTTTGATCCTCTGATGGTGATCCGCCGGCAGGAAGGAGCAGGGTCATGTCCGCCCGTGCGCGCCGCACGCTGATCGTTGCCTGCGTCGCTGCTCTCGGAGGGTGGGGGGTGGCCCCGGCTCTCGGAGGGTGGGGGGTGGCCCCGGCTCTCGCCGCCGCAGCCGAGCCGTCGTCCGCGCAGGCGGTGCCTCTCCCCGAGCCGCCGCCCAGCGCGCGCCGGGTCGAACAGGCAGCTCGCTTCGGTGCGGGCGGCGATCGTGCCGGTCGGGCGTCTGCGGCCGGCGTGAGGGGCCCCGCCCCATTGGCCGCCGCTCCGCCGGGCTCACCCCGGCGGGTGGCCGCGTCGACGGTCGACGTGCCGGCTGGGCGGGACTGCCCGGTCGGCACAACGCGCACGAGCACGCTGCTCAGGCTGAGCTTCGAGGAGGGTCTGCCGGCTGGTTCACACAACCTGGAGGGTCGCTGGACGGCGCACGCGCCGGGAGACGCCCCGACAGGCACACGCACGCTCACGTCGAGCGTGGCCGGCGGGGCCGCTCCGGCTCACTTCTCCCCCGCTCCGCTGACCGCATCGACGGGGCGTACATACCTGTCCTTTGACGCGCGCGGCACCTACCGGGAGAAGGCGGCGATCTTCTACGTGAACGACCGCGCATGGTCGCTCACCCCGCGGGCCACCGGGCAGGAGAACGTCTGGTACACCACCGGCGCGCTCGACGTGACCGAAGCCGTCAGCGAATCGCGCACCAACGCGGTCGAGTTGGGGTTCGTCAACGACCCGACCTACGCCGCCATGAACGGCACCTCCCGCTTTGAGATCGACGACGTTCAGCTCTACCAGTGCTCCCCGACCACGTCGAGGACCACCGGCGACTACAACGGCGATGGGCTCGCCGACGTCGTGGCGGTGGACCACGCCGGGTTGCTGTGGCTGTGGCGGGGGACCGGCGGAGGCCGCGTGGACCCCGTGCCGGTCGTGGCCGGCTCGGGGTGGTCGGCGATGTCGTGGATCTCCTCGGCCGGCGACCTTGACGGCGACGGGCGGGCAGACCTGGTGGCGCGGGACGCGGTCGGCTCCCTGTGGTACTACCGCGGGGACGGCGTCCGAGGCTTCGCCGGCCGCACCGGGATCGGCACCGGTTGGCAGTCGATGACCTCGATCGTGCTCATGCCGGACATGACGGGCGACGGGGTACCAGAACTACTCGGGCTGACCACCACCGGCGACCTGTATCGCTACACCCTGCGGCCCGGCCCGCGCCTCACCGACAAGACCTTGATCGGGATCCAGTTCACCGAGTACTCCCAGCTCCTGTCGACCGGGGACTACACCGGCGACGGAACCCCCGACGTGCTCGCGATCAAGAGGTCCGACCGGTCCATGTGGGGCTACTGGACCCGTCCAGACGGCACCCTGCAGCCGCGGGGCACCCTCGTGGGGACCGGCTGGGCGATGAAGCACGTGTCCAGCCCCGGCGACTTCGACGGCAACGGCTATCGTGACGTCCTCGCGGTCAACCAGTCCGACGCCCTCGTGACATACTTCGTCGCGGCCGGGCGCTGGGCCGGCACCCAGCAGACCGCCACCGGCTGGCGCTACCGGCTCACCGGCTGAGAGGGTTACGCGGGGCACGAAGGGGAACGGTGCATGATTCGCGGGTTGCTCGCGTTGGTGGCCTGTCAGCTCGCCGGTGACGTCATCGTCGCGGGACTGCACCTCCCCCTCCCCGGCCCGGTCCTCGGGATGGCGTTGCTGCTCGCGCTCCTCCTGGCCCACTCGGCCCGACGTCGCCGCGTCTCGTCCCGTTCGGCGGGCGCGTCAGGGCGGCCGGCCGCCCTCGAGGCGGCAGGGACGGGCTCCGCGCTGGCCCCCGAGCGTGCGCCCTCCGGCGTGGGCAGGGCAGCAGACGCCCTGATCCGGCACCTGCAGCTGCTCTTCGTCCCCGCGGGGGCAGGCATCGTCCTGTACCTGCCCGAGATCGCCCGATCCTGGGTCTCGGTCGTCGGCGGCATCGCCCTGGCCTGGTTGGCCACCCTCCTGGTCAGCGCCGGCAGCGCGACGGCCGTGCTGCGCCTCCAGGGTCGCCGGGCCTCGCGCGGGGAGGTGAAGGGCGCGTGACGCCGCACCTCGGCGACGCGTGGGACGCCCTGGTCGCCTCGCCCCTCTTCGGGATCGCCCTCACGCTGGGGGCGTACGAGGTCGGGCGGATCGTGTTCCGCCGGGCCCGCAGCCACCCGCTGCTCCAGCCCGTCCTGGTTGCGATCGTGCTCGTCGTGACGGTGTTGGCGGTGACGGGCGTTTCCTACGAACAGTATTGGCGCGGGGCGTCATACATTGCGCTGCTCCTCGGCCCTGCCACCGTCGCACTGGCCGTGCCGCTCGTGCGCCAGTTCGACCGGGTCCGGCGGACGGCCTGGCCGATCCTGACCAGCGTCGTCCTCGGGGCGTTGACGGGCGTCGTCTCCGGCGTGGGGTTCACGACGGTGCTCGGCGGCAGCGACGAGCTGGCCCGCTCGATGGCGCCCAAGTCGACCACCACGCCGGTCGCGATCGCCCTGGCCGAACAGATCGGCGGCGCCCCCGCGCTCACAGCGGTGCTCACCGTCCTCACGGGAGTCTTCGGCGCGGTCGTGGGCCCGCTCGTGCTTACTGCCCTACGCGTCCGCGACGCGCGGGTGCGCGGGCTCGCCATCGGCGCCAGCGCGCACGGCATCGGCACCTCGACCGCATTCTTGGAGGGCGAGCTGGCCGGGAGCTTCGCCGGGATGGCGATGGCGCTGACCGCGTTCGCGACCGCGGTCGTCCTGCCGCTGCTGGCCCCGGTCCTTGCGAGGCTGTTGGGCTGAGGCGGATCGCGGCGCCTCGCCTCAGGAGGCCAGGTCGACGGTACGACCCTCGCGCGCCGAGATCAGGACCCCCTCGGCGACCCGGACGGTCGCGAGGCCTTGCTCCAACGTGACGATGTCAGCTGCGCCCACCGTCTCCGGGCCGCCCAAGCGGGCGCGCACCGCGTCCCGGAACGCCTCGTGCTCCAACAGCAGAGGCTCCTTCTTGGCGATCCCGTAACGGATCGTGTCCCCCTCGCTCACGCCCCGGAAGTGGGCGAGGTCGGCCCACGTGTTCTGTGTGACGCCGTTGGCGTGGAACGTGATGTCGGCGGTCAGCGTGTCGGCCACGAACGCGCCGCGCTCCCCCGTGATCACCGTGACCCGCTCCTTGAAGGGCGTCAGCCAGTTCAC
>CAKUSI010000271.1 GCA_934678955.1 uncultured Austwickia sp.
CCGTACTACCTGTCGATCCAGATGCCGGGCCAGAACGACCCCTCCTTCTCCCTGACCACGTCGTTCACGCCGAGCGGTGAGAACCGGCAGTTCCTCACCGGATTCCTCGCCGTCGACTCCGACGCGGGGAACCAGGCGGGACAGCGACGCGACGGCTACGGGAAGATGCGGCTGCTGGAGCTGCCCAGCGCCACGAACGTGATGGGCCCGGCGCAGGTGCAGAACCAGATCAACAGCTCCAACGCCAACAGCCCGGAGTTCTCGGCGACGCTGAACAACTTCATCAACATCAACAGCCAGGGCGGATCGCAGCTCCTGCGGGGCAACCTGCTGACGCTGCCGGTCGGTGGCGGATTGCTGTATGTCCAGCCGATCTACGTCCAGAGCGCGGGCAACACCGCCTACCCGCTCAACCAGGCCGTCGTCGTCTACTTCGGCGAGAAGCTGGCCTGGGGCGCGACCCTGGAATCTGCCCTCGACCATCTCTTCGGCGGCAACGCCGGCGCGCCGGCGCCGACTCCCCCGACCGGGGGCCAGCCGCCTGCGGAGCAGCCGGCGCAGACGCCGCAGGCGGAGCTGCGCGCGACGCTGGAGGAGGCGCAGCGGCAGTATGCGGCCGGGCAGGAGGCCCTGCGCAACGGGGACTTCACGAGGTACGGGGAGGCCCAGCGGGCGCTGCAGACGGCCATCGACCGAGCGGCCCGGCTGTCCGGACAGATCCCGGCGGGGACCACCGGCACGACCTCTCCCACCGCCGCGGCGCCGCCCGCGAGCTGATCCGCGGACGCGCCGTCGGCCGCCTGCCCCCGCGGGGCCAGGCGGTCGACGCGTCTTCTCCCGAACGCGGGGTGGAGCAGCTCGGTAGCTCGCCGGGCTCATAACCCGGAGGTCGCAGGTTCAAATCCTGCCCCCGCTACCAATTTCAGGCCCGGAGTTCACGGACTCCGGGCCTGAAAGCATGTGAGGCTGTTCCGGTCATCACTGACTCATCTCAGGTCCAGTCGCAAAGAGGCCTCGCGATGCGCTGGCGGGAGCCCTGCCCGGAACGGATCCGGCCATCTCGGAGGTCTCCTGGAGATTCGGCCAGTGGCGGCCTGCTCGATATCCTGACCGGCAGGAGGTACAGCCCGATGACCGCCATCGCGATCGAACCTGAGCCGGTACCGCTGGTCCGTGACCACGCCGGACGTCTCATGGTGCCTGGCACCCGAATCTCACTCGATGTCCTTGTCGCCGCGTTCAAGCGGGGCAAGACCCCCGAGGCCATCCACGACGCCTACGAGACAGTGTCGCTTCCCGACGTCTACGCGATCTTCACCTACTACCTGCGGCACCGCGCCGAGGTCGAGACATACCTGGCCGAGCAGGAGCGCGAGGGCGCAGAGATTCAAGCCCGCATTGAGGGCGAGCACCCGCTCAACGACGGGCTACGCGCCAAGCTATTAGCGCGACGGGACGCATGAGACCGCGGTTCCTGGCCGACGAGAACGTCGACCAGGACCTCGTCCTCGGGCTACGTCGACGCGTCGAGGACATCGACATCGTCCGTGTCCAGGACGTCGGGCTTCGGACCGTGGACGATCCAGAGATTCTGCAGTGGGCCGCCGATGAGGGTCGGATCCTGATCAGCCACGACATCAAGACCATGCCAGGCTTTGCAGGCCAACGACTGAACGTCGGCATGCCCATGGCGGGCCTCATCTTGCTCCGCGCGACCCTCCCCATTGCGATCGCCGTCGAAGAACTGGCGGCCGTCGCAGGCGCGAGCGACGCCGAAGAGTGGAACAACCAGATCGCCTATTTGCCACGCCACTGAGTGGATCGCCAGACCGGCTGTGAACGCCCCGCCAATCAGGCGAATCGGTATGCCAAGCGCGCCCGGGGCCGGACGAGCCCTCGCGCTCGAACATCGGCCGCTCCCGTAGCAGGAGGCGCGACCCTCGTCGGCCGACGTTAGGGTGTGGGGATGCCGCTGGCGTACGACATCGTGGACCATACGCTCGACAACGGGCTGCGCGTCCTGGTCACGGAAGACCACCACACCCCCACCGTCGCGACCAACCTCTGGGTCAGGGTGGGCTCGGGACATGAGCCAGAGGGGAAGACGGGGTTCGCGCACCTCTTCGAGCACCTCATGTTCCAGGGCTCGAGGCACGTCGCGAGCGGGGAGCACTTCGCGACGCTGATGGCCCACGGGGGTCGCCTCAACGCCACCACCTGGTTCGACCGGACCAACTACTTCGAGACGCTCCCCGCGGGCGCCTTCGAGCTGGCGCTGTGGATGGAGGCCGACCGGCACGGCTACCTGCTGGACGCCGTGACCCAGGAGAACTTCGACAACCAGCGCGACGTGGTCAAGGAGGAGAAGCGCCAGCGCTACGACAACGCGCCGTACGGCAACGCGCTCAACGACCTCTACGCGCTGGTCTTCCCGCCGGGCCATCCGTACCGGCATCCCACCATCGGGTCGATGGCCGACCTCGACGCGGCGACGTTGGAGGACGTGCACACGTTCTACAGGGACTGGTATGTGCCCGCGAACACCGTGCTCACGGTCGCCGGCGCGGTCCCCGCGGACGAGGCGCTGCGAGCGGTGGAGCGCTACTTCGGCCCGCTGCCCGGTCGCCCGGCGCCGCGGCAGCCGGTCACGGCGCCGCTTGCGCCGCTGCCCGCTCCGCAGCGGCTCGAGCGCGCCGAGTCCGTCCCTGCCTCGCGCCTCTACCTGGGCTTCCGGCTCCCCGTGGACAACACGCTCGAGTTCATGGCCGCCTCCTGCGCGCTGGACTGCCTGGGGGGGCTGAGCATCTCCCGGATGGAGCGGACCCTGGTCCGCTCCGAGGAGCTGGCCGACTTCGTGTCCGCGGGGTCGATGGGACTGGCCGCGGGCGTGTCGCTCGGCTACGTGATCCTGCAGGCGGCCGCCGGCGTCGATCCGGCCCGGCTGGAGGAGCGGGCGTGCGAGCTGCTCGAGGAGTTCGCGCACGAGGGGCCGAGCGCCCTGGACATGGAGTCGGCACATGCGCAGGCGGAGCGGTCCTGGTTGCACGCCCTTGCGAGCCTCGACGAGCGGGCCGACGCGATCAGTCACCTGGCCTGTCTGTATGACGACCCGGGCGGCGTGAACACCTACATCGACCGCCTCGGCGCCGTGACCGCGGATCAGGTCTTGGAGGCGGCGCGCACGTGGCTGCGCCCGCAGCACCGCGCGGTCGTGGCCATCACACCCCGGGGGGCTCAGCCATGATGGCCGCGCCCGACCCCGCCGCCGGCGTGCCGCGGCCGACCGTGCGTCCCGCGGCGCCCTGGGACTTTCCCTCTCCGCGCGTGGACCTGTTCGACAACGGGCTGCACGCGCTGACCTTTCACACGCCCGGACAGCATGTGCTGTCGCTGCGCCTCGCGATCCCGGCCGCGCTGGCCGCCGAACCCGCCGGGCGAGAGGGCGTCGGGGTGCTCACCGCGCGCCTCCTCGACGAGGGCAGCGACGGACACGACGCGGAGGCGATGGCCGAGCTTTTGCAGCGGCACGGCGTGGCCTTCGGCGCGGGCGTGGTCGACCGCGGGTTCCTCATCGAGGTGGACGTCACCCGCCGGCACCTGGTGCGAGCCTTGGAACTGCTGCGGGAGATGCTTCAGGAGCCGGCCTTCGACCAGGCGCAGGTCCGCCGTCACGTGCGCACGCGGCTCGCTGAGATCGAGCAGGAGCACACCAACCCCGGGTCGCGGGCCGCGATTGCGTTCGTCGCCGCCTATTACGACCAGGCGCACCGCCTGTCCAAGCCCACGGGCGGGACGGCCTCCTCGGTGTCCGCGCTGACGCCGGAACACCTGCGCGAGCACCACGCCCGCGCATTCCGCCCCGAGGGGTCGGTGCTGGCGATCGCCGGCGACGTGGAAGGCATGGACATCACCGGAGCCGTGGCGGGCGTCCTGCAGGGATGGTCGGCCGCAGCATCGGGCGGCCCTGGGGACGGCGGGCCGGCCGACGCTGTGTCCGGCGGACGGATCGTGCTCGTCGACCGGCCGGGGAGTGTGCAGAGCGAGCTCTACCTCGGGTGCGCGGGACCGGACCGGCTGTCCGCGTCTCAGTGGGCGCCCTTCCCCGTGCTCGGCTTCATCATGGGCGGGGGCCCGACCGCGCGGCTGGACGCCGTCCTCCGTGAGGAGCGGGGCTACACCTACGGGATGCGCTGCGGCTTCCGCCCCCGGCGCGGTGAGGGGCTGTTCCTCACCAGCGGCTCGGTCCGCGCGGACGTGACGGCGGAGGCGCTGGAGATCGCGCTGGACGTGCTCGACTCCGGGAGGGACGGGTTCACGGCGCAGGAGGTCGCGGAGGGCGTTGAATACCTGTGCGAAACCGCGCCCGGTCGGTTCGCCACCGCCGACGCCGTGGCCGACGAGGCGGTTTCCCGCGCCCTGGAGGGGCAGACCACGCGGGAGACGTCGCGGACGCTGGCCGAGATGCGCTCGTTGACGCCGGAACGGCTGACGTCGGCGTACGGCGAGTACGTGAACGGCGAGTGGGTCAGCGTCGTGGTCGGGGACGCAGCCTCGCTGCAGGACAAGCTCGTGGCCTTGGGTCGCGGGCCGGTGGAGGTGCTCCCCGCCTGAGCGGTGCGACGCGAAGAGCGGTCGAGAGGGCTGCGCCGTGCCGGTTGAAGGAGTGGCGCCGAGTTGCGCCTCAGCGGGCGGGTTTGGCCAGCCGGGCGAGGACGTCGCGGTGCAGCCGCGTGTTGGTGGCGACGGCGCCGGGGCCCCAGGGGCCGGGCGTGCCCTCCAGGGACGTGAAGGTCCCGCCCGCCTCGGTCACGATCGGCACGAGCGCCGCCATGTCGTAGAGCGCCAGCTCCGGCTCCGCGGCGATGTCACAAGCCCCCTCGGCCACCAGCATGTAGGACCAGAAGTCGCCGTAGGCGCGCGAGCGCCAGCAGTCCTCGGTGAGCGTGACGAACGGCTCATACCGGTCGACGTCCCGCCACGCCGACAGCGTGGCGTGCGAGATCGAGGCGTCACCGATCGCGCGGACCCCGGAGACCTGCATACGGGACGCCTTCATGATGCTGCGGCCGGTCCAGGCGCCTAGGCCCTTCCCGGCCCACCAGCGGCGCCCCAGCGCCGGGGCGGCGACCAGGCCCAGGACCACCTCGTCCCCGTCGAGGAGGCCGATCAGCGTCGCCCACACCGGGACGCCCCGGACGAAGTTCTTCGTGCCGTCGATCGGATCGATGACCCAGCGGCGCGGGCTGTGCCCCGTCTCGCCGAACTCCTCGCCGATCACCCCGTCCCGGGGGCGCGTCCGGGCCAGGGTGCCCCGCAACAGCTCCTCGACCGAACGGTCGGCGTCACTGACCGGGGTCAGGTCCGGCTTGGTCTCCACGCGCAGATCCGTGGCCTTGAACCGCTCCATCGTCACCCGCTCGGCGGCGTCCGCGAGGACGTGGGCGAGACGCAGATCGTCGTCGTAGACAGGCATGGCTC
>CAKUSI010000272.1 GCA_934678955.1 uncultured Austwickia sp.
TTGAGGATCGCCTGCGTGCTGTGGATGAGGACGGGGGCCGTCGCGTATTCCCAGGTCGTCATGCGCGCCAGCATAGCGGCCGCCCACTTGGCGCGACGGGGGGTTCTTCCGCTCCTAGACTCTGGCGCATGCCCGCCGACGCCCCGCCCGCGCAGGGGCCTCCCACCACGTCGACCCCCGAAGAAGCCGGGGGCCCCAGCCCGTGGACGAACGTGCGTCTCCACGTCGTGACCGGCAAGGGTGGGACGGGGAAGACCACCGTGGCCGCCGCCCTCGCGCTCGCCCTCGCGAGCCACGGGCGGCGGGTGCTGCTGGCCGAGGTGGAGGGCCGCCAAGGCATCTGCCAGGTGCTCGACGTGCCGCCGCTGCCCGCGAGCGAGACGCCCCTGCTGAGGCACCAGAGCGGCGGGGAGATCCACGGTTTGGCGGTCGACGCCAAGGCCGCGCTGGTCGAATACCTCGACATCTTCTACCACCTGGGCCGGGCGGGCCGCGCCCTCGAACGGGTGGGCGCGATCGACTTCGCGACCACGATCGCGCCGGGGGTGCGCGACATCCTGCTCATCGGCAAGGTGTATGAGGCCTGCCGGCGCCGTGGAGCGAAACCGCGCCCCGACGGCACCCCGGACTGGTACTACGACGCGGTCGTCCTCGACGCCCCGCCGACCGGGCGTGTGGGGCGTTTCCTGGCCGTCAACCGTGAGGTCGCCGACCTGGCCCGGGTGGGCCCGATCCGCAACCAGGCCGACGCGATCACCGCCCTGCTCCGGTCGGGGTCCAGCGCCGTGCACGTCGTGACGCTCCTGGAGGAGATGCCGGTGCAGGAGGCCTCGGACGCGATCGCCGAACTACGCGCGGACGAACTCCCGGTGGGCGCGATCATCGTGAACCAGGCCCGCGACCCCCTCCTGGAGCCCGACCAACTCCATGCGCTCGCCACCGGGGGCGTCGACCGCGACGGAGTCGCGGCGTCGCTGCGGCGGACGAGGCTGCCCGACGGCGAGGCCGTCGTGTCGGGACTGCTCGCCGAGGGCGCGGACCACGCCCTGCGGATGGAGCTGGAGGAGGAACAGTTCGAGATCGTCACCTCCCTCGGGCGGCCGGTGTATGCGCTGCCGCCGCTGCGCGAGGGCATCGACGCCTCGGGCGTGCGGGTCCTCGCCCAGGAACTGAACGACCAGGCGGAGTGGTGAGCGACGTGAACCCATACCGGTCCGGCACCTCGACGCGCGCGGCCTGGACGCCGCGCACCCACCGACCGCTGCCCGAGATCTCCCCGCCGCTGGACGTGGACGCGCTACTCGCCGACACCTCGGTGCACATCATCGTCTGCTGCGGCTCGGGCGGCGTCGGCAAGACGACGACCGCCGCGGCGCTGGCGCTGCGCGCCGCCGAGCAGGGCCGCAGAGTCGCGGTGCTGACGATCGATCCGGCACGCCGCCTGGCGCAGTCCCTCGGGCTGGTCGAGCTGGACAACATCCCGCGCGCCGTGGTCGGCGTCGACACCTCCGCGGGCGGCTCCCTCGACGCGATGATGCTCGACATGAAGCGCACATTCGACGAGGTGGTGGAGGCGCACGCCACCCCCGAGAAGGCGGCGCAGATCCTCGCCAACCCCTTCTACGAGGCCCTGTCGAGCTCGTTCGCGGGGACGCAGGAATACATGGCGATGGAGAAGCTCGGGCAGCTGCACGACGAGCTGGGCCGCGACGGCTCGCCCCGGTGGGACCTGGTCGTCGTGGACACCCCGCCGAGCCGCTCGGCGCTGGACTTCCTCGACGCCCCCGAACGCCTGGGCAGCTTCCTCGACGGACGGTTCATCCGCATCCTGATGGCGCCGGCCAAGGCCGGCGGCCGGGCCTACCTGAAGGTGGTGCACGCCGGGGTGTCAATGGCGAGCGCCGCGCTGTCCAAGGTGCTGGGCACGCAGATGCTCACCGACGTGCAGACGCTCGTGGCGGCGCTGGACACCGTCTTCGGCGGGTTCCGTGAGCGGGCCACCCAGACGTACGCGCTCCTGAAGGACCCCGGCACCGCGTTCCTGGTGGTGGCGGCGCCGGAGCGCGACGCGCTGCGCGAGGCGGGCTACTTCACCGACCGGCTCGGCGCGGACCAGATGCCGCTCGCCGGGCTGATCGTCAACCGCGTCGCGCGCCCGGCCGCGCAGCTCGACGGGCGTTCGGCGGAGCGTGCGGCGGACGTCCTGCAGGAGGACGACCCGATGACGGCGGCGCTGCTGCGCATCCACGCAGACCTAGACGTGCTCGCCGATCGCCAGCGCGCGGCGACGCGTCGACTCGCGGACGCCCACGCGGCGGTCCCGCTCGTGCAGGTGGGGGCGGCGGCCCAGGACATTCACGACCTGGAGGGCCTGCGCCAGATCGGGGAGGCCCTCGCATCGGGGGGCGCCCCTGCGGCGACGGCCGCCGACTGAGCGGCCTCAGGGGGTCTTCCCGCGCCTACGGGCGCCGATGGAGCGCCGGCACATCGAGCGCCGTCACACCGAGCACCGCCACGTCGAGCGCCGTCAGGCGGAGGCTGCGCAGCGGCGGAGCCGGTCGGCCTGGAAGAGCGCCCGGAACGACTTGATGTTGGGGTGCCGGCGGAGCATCGCACGGCGTTCCCGCTCGGTCATACCACCCCAAACGCCGAACTCGGTCCTGTTGTCCAACGCGTCCGCGAGACACTCGGCGATCACCTGGCAGCGCTGGCAGATCTGTTTCGCTTGCTGCTGGGCTGCACCCTGCACGAAGAGATCATCAGGCGCCGCGGACCGGCAGGCTGCCAGGGGCGTCCACTCCACCGCCCAGGTCGTTATGTCGGTCATGTTCACGGGAGCGCCATTGCCCACGTCTGCCCTACCCTCGCCTCGGCCCGCATCGCGGGAATAAAACCTCTTCGGACACCGAGCACCCTACGCGGGACCCTCTGACAGGCCCATCCCCCGCTTTGACCGCCCGAGTAGTCACAAAGGACTAGTTAGTTTTGGTCAATCGTCCTATTTAGGCACGTGAATCGCGAGGCACCCCGGCGCATTCCCGGCCTGCGGGACTGTCCACCCCCGCGGCGCCACATACCCGACGCAACGGCGACGCGTCGGCTGCGTTGTCAGAACCGCCACGTACGCTGTCCCCATGCAGCGCCGGAGTCACGGAATGTCCAACGTGGTCAACCTATTGGCCGTGTTCACCGCTGGCTCCATGGTGTCCGGACTGCTCGCGGCGGGCATCGCCGCGCCGGTCGTCGGCGGCGCCGGGATCGTCGCGCGAGAGGCCGTCGGCACGTTCGAGGCCCTCCCCCGCGAGCTCACCACCCCCGTCCTCGCGCAGCAGACTCGCATCCTGGCCTCGGACGGCACCGAGCTCGCCACCTTGTATGAGGAGAACCGCACGGTCGTGCCGCTCTCCCAGATCTCGCCGATGATGCAGAAGGCGCAGGTCGCGGTGGAGGACGACCGCTATTACGAGCACGGCGGCGTGGACACCCGAGGGCTGCTGCGGGCCGTGGTCGCGACGCTGCGCGGCGACAAGCAGGGCGGGTCGACGATCACGCAGCAGTACGTCCGCAAGTCCCTGGTCACCAACGCGCTGCGCGAGGGCGACACGGAGCGCGCGCAGGCCGCTGAGGAGCGCCGCGGCCTGGCGGGCATCGTGCGCAAGATGCAGGAGGCCAAGTACGCCATCGAGCTGGAGAAGAGGCTCAGCAAGGACCAGATCCTCGAGGGCTACCTGAACCTGGTGTATTACGGTGCCCAGTCCTACGGGGTCGAGGCCGCGGCCATGCGCTACTTCGGCATCCATGCGAAAGACCTCAACGTGGGCCAGGCGGCGACCATCGCCGGCCTCGCGCAGCGTCCGGGCGTGACCGACCCGATCCACAACTACGACGCGGCGCTGACGCGGCGCAACGAGGTCCTCGACCGGATGGCGCAGGTCGGGGCGATCACGGCGGCGGAGGCTGGCGCCGAGAAGGCCAAGGCGATCACGCTGGACACGCAGCCGCTGAAGGCGTCGTGCGAGTCGGCGGTCGACAAGTGGGTGTGCCTCTATGTGCGGTCCTGGCTCACCCAGGAGGTCCCCTCGCTCGGCGCGGACGAGGCCGACCGGCAGGCGACCCTCATGCGCGGGGGCCTCACGATCAAGACGAGCTTCGACGTCAACCTGCTGAAGGAGTCCCGGGAGGCGCTGCTCGACCGGGTTCCGGCCCGTCAGGAGAAGGACGTGGGCGCCGCGACGGCCGTCGTGGAGCCGGGCACGGGCCGCGTACTCGCGATCGCTCAGTCCTCCTCGTCGGCGACCGACGTGATCTGGTCCGTGGACAGCAAGTACGGGCAGTCCGGAGGGTTCCACATCGGCTCGACCGCGAAGACGTACGCGGTCGTGGAGGCCCTCAAGCAGGGCCGCAACCGCTTCTCGGGGGTCTACGCGGCGGGCAGCGGGGCGACGTACTACGCCAACCAGTTCCGCGCGAGTGAGTGCGGCATCCAGGCCGGACCCTGGACCGTGCGCAACGTCGAGGGCACGATGGGCGGCGCGATGTCGCTGCAGAACGCGACGATGTGGTCGGTGAACACCGCGTTCGCGGACCTCGCCACCAAGATCGGGATCTGCGGCACCAAGCACACGATGAAGGAGATGGGGCTGCACCAGGCCGACGGCGAGGACTACGGCACCGGTCCGGCCAGCATCGTCCTCGGGTCCGACAACGCCTCGCCGCTGACGATGGCCGCGTCCTACGCCACGCTGGCGGCGGGCGGGCGTTACTGCGCGCCGCGCCCGGTCGACTCGATCACCACGTATGACGGGCAGCAGCTCGCCGTGCCGGACAACAACTGCCGGGACACGGACATCAGCCCGCGGGTGGCCTACGACGCGACGCAGATCCTACGCACGGTCCCCGGCTGGTCCGGCGTCCCCGTCAGCGACCGGCAGGTGGCGGCGAAGTCGGGCACCTCGGACGAGAGCGTGCACACCTGGTTCATCGGATACACCCCGCAGCGTTCCGCCGCCGTGTGGGTCGGCCGACCGAACTACTGGCGCTCGATGGAGGGCGTGAACATCGGAGGCCGTTACTACGGACAGCTGTACGGCGCCACGATCGCGGGCCCGCTGTGGCGGGAGATCATCCGGGACGCCTCCCGTGACGCGCCGGCCCAGCCCTTCCGGATCGTCAACCGGGGCAGCGATGACCCGGGCAACGTGGTGGTGCCGGAGTTGCGCGGCATGTCCCGGCAGGAGGCGGCCGCGACCCTGCAGTCGATGAACCTGCGCGTGGAGATCGGCGAGCGCGTCTCGGAGCAGGGCATGAATTGGGACACCGTCGTCCGGTCCGATCCGGCCGCGGGGGCCGAGGTCGGCGAGGGCGAGACGATCACCCTGGTGCTCGCGTCGGGCTGGTGGCCGGGTCAGCAGCCAGCGCCCCAGCCGCGACCGCAGGCACCGCAGCAGGCCCCGGCGCGGCCCGCGAC
>CAKUSI010000273.1 GCA_934678955.1 uncultured Austwickia sp.
TGGCAAGACCTTGGCCGCCTTGACGTCATCGGCGCTCGCATCGCCCGCGCCCTGGCCGCCAGCATGAGCCGCGCAGGATGACGCCGGTGTCTGCGCACCGTGTGAGGAGGGGGGAGCTCCCCTGAGGCCGAGTGACCTCTTGGCTTGGTGACCTTCAGCGGGCGTGCGGGGCTCTCGTTGGGTCGGGTGGGCTCACCTCGGCGTAGCTGGGCTCTCCTCGTACGGGCGGTGTCGAGGCATGCCGGGCTCTCGTCGGGGTCGGGTGGACTCCCCTCGCTTCGGGTGGGCTCTTGTCTGAACGGGTGTTCACCCGCGGTGATGAGAGTTCGGCCGTGGTGGGGAGAGTCCACCGAGGGCTGGAGACCCTGCCCTGAGGTGTGCTCGGTCGGCCCGGCGAGGGTCGACCCGCTGCCGTGAGGGCCCGGATAGGGCGCACGCAGCAAGGCGATGTGCAGCTGGAAAGCCCAGATCGAGGAGGGTCTGGCCATGTGCCGGGTCACCCAGATGTCGCTGCTGGGGCTGTTGACGAACCGCACGGTCATGAGCGACGAAGTTCTGACGCGCGCTGCCGCCTGGGACGTGCTGGATCGCCTCGAGGCCGACGCCCAGATCACGTTCGCCCTGGAACCTGACGGGATGGAACCGCTGTGGCGGAGTCTCTCGGCCCGCGATGAGCGCTCGCACAAGCTCTGGACCGACGACTACCTCGCGGCCTTCGCTCTCGCGGGGACGTATGCGCTTCTCCACCCTCGACCAAACGATCGCCGGACGGTATCCGGCCGTTCGCGTCATCACCATCGACTGAAGGCGTGGCCGAGTCGGCGTGGAGCGTCCTGGGCCGAGATGTGGAACTCGCCACGCGGTCGTGGCGCTAGTGTCTGGGCCCGTGGCCACCTTCTCGCCGATCGTCGGCGTGCTCGCCGTCCAAGGAGACGTCCGCGAGCACGCGCATGCGCTGGAGCGCTGCGGTGCCAGGGCGGTGCCGGTACGCCGTCGCAGCGAGCTGGATTCCGTACAGGCCCTCGTCATCCCCGGCGGGGAGTCCACCGTCATCGACAAGCTGCTGCGCGCCTTCGACCTGTGCGAACTGCTCCGAGCCCGCATCGCCGAGGGGATGCCGACCTTCGGATCCTGCGCCGGGATGATCCTGCTCGCCGACCGGATCGCCGACGGCGCGAGCGACCAGCAGACGCTGGGTGGCATCGACATGACCGTTCGCCGCAACGCGTTCGGGCGGCAGGTGGACAGCTTCGAGGTCGACCTGTCGCTCTCGGGGGTGACCGGTCGGAACCGGCCGGATATGGACGCGCCCGCCGCCGGCCAGGACGACCACCAGGACAACGACCAGGACGACGAAGCGGACCAACAACCTTTTCGCGGTGTGTTCATCCGCGCCCCCCGCGTCGAGCAGACCGGCCCCGGGGTGCAGATCCTGGCGCGGCTCCCCGAGGCCGGGGAGATCGTGGCCGTCCGCCAGGGCGCGCTCCTCGCGACGGCGTTCCACCCGGAGGTCGGCGGCGATGACCGGCTCCACGCCCACTTCGTGGCATTGATCACCGACCGGTAGGATCGGACGTCGCCCCCGCGCGTGGCGGTGGGCCCACCTCCCGTGCGAACGCCGCGACCGGCACAGGACGCGGCGGCACGCGCCGCAGCCGGGACGGCGCATCGGGCGAGGGACGCGATCGAACAGCAGGGAGAGCACAAGCGATGAGTGGTCACTCCAAGTGGGCGACGACCAAGCACAAGAAGGCCGCGATCGACGCCAAGCGGGGCAAGCTCTTCGCGAAGCTCATCAAGAACATCGAGGTCGCGGCCCGCACGGGCGGCGGCGACCCCGCGGGCAACCCGACCCTGTTCGACGCCATCCAGAAGGCCAAGAAGTCCTCGGTGCCCAACGACAACATCGACCGGGCGGTCAAGCGCGGCTCGGGCGCGGAGGCCGGGGGCGCGGAGTACCAGGCCATCACGTACGAGGGCTACGGCAGCAACGGCGTCGCCGTCCTCATCGAGTGCCTGACGGACAACCGCAACCGCGCCGCCGCGGAGGTGCGCACCGCGCTGACCCGCAACGGCGGTTCGCTCGCCGACCCCGGCTCGGTCGCGTACCTGTTCACCCGCAAGGGGGTCGTCATGGTGCCCAAGGCGCAGAAGGACGGCGAGACCAACGAGGATGCGCTGCTGGAGGTCGTCCTCGACGCGGGGGCGGAGGAGATCGACGACTTCGGCGACGTGTTCCGGATCGTCTCGGAGGCCACCGACGTGGTGGCGGTCCGCACCGCCCTGCAGGAGTCGGACGTGGACTACGACTCGGCGGAGGCCGAGTTCATCCCCAGCGTCGAGGTGCCGCTGGACGCCGACGGTGCCCGGAAGATGATGCGCCTGGTCGACGCGCTGGAGGACAGCGACGACGTGCAGAACGTCTGGGTGAACGGCGACGTCAGCGACGAGGTCGCCGCCGAGCTCGACGACTGACGGAGGTCGGAGCGGCGCCCCCCGCCCCGCCCCGGCGCGTCGTCGGGTCACTTGCCTCTTCGCCGGGTAGGGTCGCGCTAGAACACCTGTACGACATCCTCGGTCGGCGCCTCGGCGGCGGCCGGGGACCTGCGCCGGCGAGGAGGGGACGATGCGCGTGCTCGGCGTCGACCCCGGCCTGACGCGGTGCGGGCTGGGGGTCGTCGACGGCGACTTGGGCCGGCCGCTGTCGATGGTCGCGGTCGGTGTCGTGAGGACGCCCGCCGGCGAACCCACGCACGAGCGGCTCCTCACCCTCCAGACGGAACTGGACGAGTGGCTGGCCCGCTACCGCCCGGACGCGATCGCCGTCGAGCGGGTCTTCGCCCGCCACGACGTGTCGACGATCATGGGCACGGCGCAGTGCAGCGCGCTGCCGATGCTGGCGGCCGCACGCCTCGGACTGCCGCTCGCCCTGCATACCCCGAGCGAGGTGAAGGCGGCGGTCACCGGCAACGGCCGGGCCGACAAGGCGCAGGTCACCAGCATGATCACGCGGATCCTGCGGCTGAATGCCCCGCCTCGTCCCGCCGATGCGGCCGACGCGCTGGCGCTCGCCGTCTGCCACGTCTGGCGCGGCGCGGCCCAGGACCGGATCGCCGCGGCGCTGGCCGCGCAGGGCGGCGCCCGCAGCAGAATCCCCAGCCGGATCCCCAGCCGGACGGGGGTTCGGCGATGATCGCCTCCGTCCGCGGCGAGGTGCTGCGCGCCGGACTGGACCACGTCGTGGTCGAGGTCGGGGGCGTCGGGCTGCTGGTCCGGACCACCCCGGCGACCGCGACCTCGCTGCGACGCGGCCAGAGCGCCCACCTCGCGACGTCCCTGGTGGTGCGGGAGGACTCGCTGACGCTCTTCGGCTTCGCCGACGACTCCGAGCGGGAGCTGTTCGACACCGTGCAGACGGTCTCCGGCGTCGGCCCGCGGCTCGCCCTGGCGATGCTCGCCGTGCACCCGCCGGACGCGCTGCGCCTCGCCCTCGGGTCCGGGGATGTGGCAGCCCTCACGAAGGTGCCCGGGATCGGCAAGAAGAGCGCGGAGCGGCTGGTCCTGGAGCTGCGCGACAAGGTCGGGTCCATCGAGGGGGCGCCCGCGAGCCCCGTCTCCGCGGCCGCGACGACCGCTGGGCACGGTTGGCGCGACCAGGTCCACGGTGCCCTGCTCGGCCTCGGGTGGAGCGCCAAGCAGGCCACCGACGCGATCGCGGCCGTCGAGGCGTCCTTGGGTCCGTCGCCGCAGGTGAGCGAGGCCCTGCGCGCCGCGCTGCGGGAGCTGGGCCGATGAGCGGTGAGCAAGATCTCACCCCCGAGGCGGGCACCGACGACGGCTCGTACGACGTCACGGCCCGGGTCGTCGACCCCTCCTCGCCGGGCTCCGGCGAAGGCGAACGGGAGGACGAGCGGGCGGTGGAGGCCGTGCTGCGGCCGAAGAGCCTGGACGAATTCCCCGGCCAGCCGAGGGTCCGGGATCAGCTGGGCCTCGTGCTGGAGGCCGCCAAGCGGCGCGGGACGCCGCCCGACCACGTGCTGTTGTCGGGGCCGCCTGGCCTCGGGAAGACCACGCTGGCGATGATCGTGGCCGCGGAGCTGGACGCGCCCCTGCGGGTGACGAGCGGCCCGGCCATCCAGCACGCCGGCGACCTCGCGTCGATCCTGTCCTCCCTGACCGAGGGGGAGGTGCTCTTCCTCGACGAGATCCACCGGATGGCGCGTCCGGCGGAGGAGATGCTCTACCTCGCCATGGAGGACTTCCGCGTCGACATCGTGGTGGGCAAGGGCCCGGGGGCCACGGCGATCCCGCTCGAGCTCGCGCCGTTCACCGTGGTCGGCGCGACCACCCGATCCGGGCTCCTGCCGGCGCCGCTGCGGGACCGCTTCGGGTTCACGGCCCACTTGGACTTCTATGACGCGGACGAACTCGCGACGATCCTGCGCCGCTCCGCCCGGCTGCTCGGCGTGCAGGCCCATGACGACGGAATCGTCGAGATCGCCCGGCGCTCGCGCGGCACGCCCCGCATCGCGAACCGGCTGTTGCGGCGGGTCCGTGACTGGGCGCAGGTCCGCGGCGGGCACGTCGTGGACCGCGACGCCGCCCTGGCCGCCCTCGCGCTGTTCGACGTCGACCCGCGGGGCCTGGACCGCCTCGATCGGGCCGTGCTCGACGCGCTGTGCCGTCGGTTCGGCGGGGGCCCGGTCGGGCTCGCCACGCTGGCCGTCGCGGTGGGGGAGGAGCCCGACACGGTCGAGACCGTGGTGGAGCCTTACCTCGTCCGCGAGGGCTTCCTGATCCGCACCCCCCGGGGTCGGGCCGCCGCGCCCGCCGCCTGGAGGCACCTGGGCCTGGCGCCGCCGCCCGGCGCCCTCGCTCAGGACGCCCTGCCGTGGGACGAGCCGGTGGGGCGCTTCGACACGGCAGGCGAATCCGCTCGGATCGCACCAGGCGACGGCTCAGGCGCTGCCTAGGCCGGCGCTCTGGGGACGCGTGAGCGTTTCGAGCCGTCGCGCCGGACGCGACTTCTGGGGGCGGCGCACTTCGTTCGCGGCCGCCCAGAAGCGCGAGTCGCGTTGGCGCCCAGGTCAGCCCGTCACCTAGACTCGCCCGCGGTGCGACGCGCAGGACCGAGCGCGCTCGGGAGGCGACGGATCGTTTTTCGGAGCAGCGCCGGCGGGGGTGGACGTCGCGGCGCGCCACCACTTCCACGGGTCGGCTTCGGCCGACGCGCGGAAGAGGACCCGTACGAGGCGAGTTCAGCTCGCCCCCGTACGGTCGTGACGTCGAGGTCCGCCGCGCACGCCCGCACAGCGGCACGGCACATCGGCGCACCACACGAGCGGAACCACGAGGACGGTCATGGCGAAGAATCCCCAACGGCGCGGGCCGATCCGCACCCTGATCGTGATGCTGGTGAT
>CAKUSI010000274.1 GCA_934678955.1 uncultured Austwickia sp.
CCCCGATAGCTCAGTCGGCAGAGCGTCTCCATGGTAAGGAGAAGGTCTAGGGTTCGATTCCCTATCGGGGCTCAGGCTCACCCGCCGAGCAGTGTCGCTCCCTGGAGTGCGGTTGCCGGGTGGGTGCCCTTGGCGGGGTAGCTCAGGTGGTCAGAGCACACGACTCATAATCGTGGTGTCGCGGGTTCAAGTCCCGCCCTCGCTACCGGTTCCACCGTCCGTTGTCAGTTCGCCCGCGAGTTTCGAAAGTCAGGTAGTCCCGTGGCCAGCAAGACCGCCGACGTCCGCCCGAAGATCACCCTCGCCTGCGTGGACTGCAAGCACCGCAACTACATCACGAAGAAGAACCGCCGCAACGACCCTGACCGGTTGGAGCTGTCGAAGTTCTGCCCGAACTGCGGCAAGCACACCGCGCACCGCGAGACCCGCTGACGGCAGCACCGTCTGCCTCGCGTCACGGCCGTCCCGACCCGGGGCGGCCTTTCGCGTGCGCCGCGGCGCCGCCGCGGGTACTAGGGTCGTCGCCATGTCCGTGAACACCGCGTTCCAGGGCCGGGTGTATCCGCCGAGTCCCCCGTACGCCGTCGGCCGCGAATCCGTCCGCGAATTCGCCGCGGCCGTGGGGGCCCGTTCGCCGCTGCATCGCGAGGTGGAGGCGGCGAAGGCCGCCGGATACGCCGACGTCGTGGCTCCGCCCACATACGCGGTCGTGATCGCCCAACGCTGCGAGGCGCAGTACGTCGGAGATCCCGACTCCGGGATCGACTTCTCCCGCGTCGTGCACGCCGAGGAACAGTTCACGTATGCCCGGCCGATCGTGGCAGGGCAGGAAGTGGTGGGCACGCTGCACGTCGAACGGGTGCGCGAGGTGGGCGGCCACGCCATGATCACGACGCGAGTGGAGTTGTCGGAGGGGCCGGAGCGGCCGGACGGTTCCCATGTGCTGGGCTCGGTGACGTCGACGCTGGTGGTTCGCGGGGAGGATGGCGCGTGAGTGGCGAGGAAGGACGGGTTCGGCGCCGTACGGTGGCCGAAGTGGAGGCAGGGCAGGAATTCGGTCCGTTGGTGGTCGACGTGGACCGGCCTCGGCTGGTGGCGTATGCGGCCGCGTCCGGCGACCACAACCGCATCCACTGGGACGAGGCGTTCGCGCGGTCGGTGGGGCTGCCCGATGTGATCGCGCACGGGATGTGGACGATGGGGGCGGCGGCCGAGCTGGTGGCCGACTGGGCCGGGGACCCGGCCGCGGTCGTCGACGTCCGGACGAAGTTCACCGCCCCGGTGGTCGTGCCGTGGGAGGGGGGGGCCAAGATCGAGGTCCGCGGCACGGTCAAGAAGGTGACGTCGGCCGCGGAGAGTGCTCCGGCCTCGGCCCTGGTCGATCTGGCCGTGACCTGCGACGGCGAGAAGGTGCTGACCCGTGCCCAGGCCGTCGTCTTGCTGGCCGCGGACGCGGGCTGAGCGCGTCGTCCGGCACGGATCGTCGATCGACGTCGTGGCCCCGGCTGACCTGGAGTCACGGGGCCCCAGCCTGCACGCAGGCCCGACATCGTGAGGAGCGGCCTCTCTCATGCCTGAAGAGCGTCCAGTACCCCTGAGCGAACTGACCACGATGCGCGTCGGCGGCGCTCCGAGCGCGCTGCGCGTGGCGCTCACCGCCGACGAGCTGATCGAGATCGTCAGAGACCTCGATGCGAACGGGGAGCGGCTGCTGCTGGTCTCCGGCGGTTCGAACCTCCTGGTGGCCGACGCGGGGTTCGAGGGCACCGTCGTGCGTGTAGGCAGCCGCGGGATCACGCTCGGATCGGCGGACCTGTGCGGCGGGGTGATCGTGACGGTGGCGGCGGGGGAGTCCTGGGACGACTTCGTGAGTTACTGCGTCGAGCAGGGCTGGGCCGGCATCGAGGCGCTGTCCGGGATTCCGGGCCTGGTCGGGGCGACCCCCATCCAGAACGTGGGCGCCTACGGTCAAGAGGTCGCCCAGACCATCTGGTCGGTGCGGGTGTGGGACCGCGCGGACCGGGCGGTGCGCACGTTTGCCAACGCCGACTGTGGCTTCGCCTATCGCACCTCGCGATTCAAGGGTGCGGACCGGTACGTCGTGCTGGACGTGACGTTCCAGCTCGAGGTGGCGGACCTGAGCCGACCGATCGCCTACGGCGACCTGGCGGCCGGTCTCGGCGTCGAGCTGGGAGCCCGGGTGCCGCTGGCGAGGGCCCGCGAGGCCGTGCTGGAGCAGCGGCGGCGGCGCGGCATGGTGCTCGACGACGCAGATCACGACACGTGGAGCTGCGGGTCGTTCTTCACGAACCCGATCCTGACCCCCGGGGAGTACGAGTCGCTGACCTTGCGAGTCCGGGAACACTTGGGCTCAGAGGCGATTCCGCCGCGGTTCCCGGCGGGCGTGCCCGGCGCCCCGGAGGCGGTGAAGACGAGCGCGGCCTGGCTGATCGATCGTGCCGGCTTTGCTAAGGGGTACGGCCTGCCCGGCCCCGCGGCCTTGTCCACCAAACATGTACTGGCGCTGACCAACCGCGGCGGCGCATCGGCCGAGGAGTTGATCGCCCTGGCGCGTCGCGTGCGCGACGGCGTCCGGGACGTCTTCGACGTGGAGTTGGTGAACGAGCCGGTCCTGGTGGGCCTGGAACTCTGAGTCCACCCCCCACTCCGGGCTCGCCCCCTCCCGCCCGTGAGCGGGATCGGCGGCGACCTCGTGTCTCGGCATATGATCCAGATCCGACGACATGTTCCGAGCGACCTACTCGATCGCTCCGCGACGCGATGCGTGATGACAAACCCGCTGGCAGAAGGAGTCTCTCCTTCTGAGAGGAACGATCAAGTAGGTCGCTCGGAACACTGGCGAGCGTTCTTGCTGGACTCATTCTCCGATCGGTGAGACACAGGCCCGTCCGGAGCAGTGCCAAACCCGTGGGGAGCGCGCGAGTCGCCGCTTCGCTGTCGATCCAGCCGCCCTCACTGTGGCCCTGCCGTCTTCTCTGCCGAACCGGACGCCTTCGCCGGTCAGTTGGGGTCGGGCGACGCCAACCAGTCGTCGACTCCGCGCAAGAGCCGGGCGCCCAGTTCTTGGGGGGCGCGGCTTGACTCGATCGAACTGCGGGCCAGATCGGCGAGCTCAGCGTCGTCGAAGCCGTGCACGCGGCGCGCGATCTCGTATTGATCCACCAGCCGCGAACCGAACAGCAGTGGGTCGTCCGCGGCGAGAGTCACCTTCGCTCCGGCCGCGACCAGCCGCCGCAGCGGCACGGCCGACGGGTTCGGGTAGACGCCGAGAGCCACATTGCTGCCGGGGCACACCTCGAGCGCGACCTGCTGGGCGACGACCCGGTGCAGCACAGCCGGATCCTCCACGGAACGGACGCCGTGCCCGATCCGGTCCGGACGCAAGTGGTCCAGCGTGGCGGCGACCGCGTCCGCGCCGAGCAGCTCACCACCGTGCGGCATCAGCGCCAGGCCCGCATTGCGGGCGATGCGGAAGGCGGGGCCGAACTCTTCGGTGTCGCCGCGCCGCTCGTCGTTCGACAGGCCGAATCCGACGACCTTGCCCGGCCCGTCGCCCGCGTGTCGCGCCGCCAGCCGCGCCAGCGTGCGGGCGTCGAGCGGATGCCGGATGCGACTGGCCGCCACGATGATGCCCACCCCGGTGCGCAGGACACGGGAGACCGCTTCCGCCTCGTCGAGCACGATCTCAAGGGCGGCGGTCAGGCCGCCGACGTGCGGTCCGTAACTCGTGGGGTCGATCTGCAGTTCCAACCACCCGGAGCCCTCGGCCGCGTCGTCGACGGCCGCCTCACGCACAATCCGCCGCATGTCCCCCTCGCTGCGGACGCAGCCACGGGCGGCGTCGTAGAGTCGCTGGAAGCGGAACCAGCCGCGGCTGTCAGAGGACTCGGTGAGCGGCGGTGGCCAGTGCTCGGTGAGCGCACGCGGTAGGCGCATCCCGTGAGAGTCCGCGAGCTCCACCAGCGTGGTGAACCGCATCGAGCCCGTGAAGTGCAGGTGAAGGTGCGCTTTCGGCAGGACGGACAGGGATCGGCTCACGAGTGTCAGTGTGGTGCAGGGCGGCGCTCGCGCCGCGCAGGCCCGCCCCCTCGGCCGGGCGGCCATCTCGACGAACGATGCTGACCGTGAGGCGTTCTCCCGGGCTTCGGACGCGCCCGCGCGCCGTCGGGATGTGGTTGGCCTTCCGCCGGGCACCTCACGTATGCTTCCTTGCGGACCTGTTCTCCTCTGCTGGCCGCGGGCGGGCGCGGGAGGGACGAGTCCGAAGGGCAGTGGCTCAATTGGCAGAGCACCGGTCTCCAAAACCGGCGGTTGGGGGTTCGAGTCCCTCCTGCCCTGCGCAGTGCCATCCCGCGCGGGTGGTTTCCGCGTTCCGCGGTCGCCGCCGGGGGACGGATGCCGATCATGTCGGCGCGGGTCGGCGCCAACCAGGCGTCGGTCCGGTGGAAAGGCGGTACGACCGGCCGCCGCCCGAGTAGGGAGTGAGTGAAGGTGGCCGACGAGAGCGTGACCGGCTCGCGCGGATCCGTGGCCGCGGGCGACGGAGATCCGGCGAAGGGCACATCCAGGGGGGGGACCCCTTCGGTGGGTCGCTACCTGCGGCAGATCCTCGACGAGTTGCGCAAGGTCGTGCGGCCCACCCGGACGGAGTGGACCACCTACACGATCGTCGTCATCGTCTTCGTGGTCGCGGTCATGGCGTATGTGTTCGGGCTCGACAGCCTCATCACGAGGGTCGTGTTCTGGGTCTTCGCCGGGAGCGGTTCGTAGCCACAACGCAGCCCGGCCTGAGGTCGTCTGTGCGCCCCAGGCCTGCGGGAAGGGTCCTCCGGCCGCCGCACCGCCCGCCCCAGGAAGCAAGCGTGAGGAAGAAGGTCTCAGCAGTGTCTGACCAGTGGACGCCCGGTTTCTCGGACGAGTCGCCCGATCCGCTCGGTGCGCCCGCCGACGCCGAGGAAGCCACCGACGACGCGGCGACGCCCGACAGCGAGCCGCAGGACGTGGTGACGACCGACGAGCCGACGCTCGAGAGCGAGCCGCAGGACGTGGCGATGCCCGACGAGCCGACGCTCGAGGCGGACGGTAGCGACGTCGACGCGGCCCCCCAGGCCGACGCGGTCGTGGACCCCGACGCTCTGCCGGCCGACGAGGCGATCGCTCAGGCTGAGGATCTGGCCGACGCCGCCGCGGCGGCAGAAGCCGACAGCGACGACGCCGCTGCGGAGGACGCGGAGGACGTGGAGGCCGACGCGGAGTTGGTCGCCGGCGACACGGCTGAGACCGTCGACGAAGAGGCGGCTGACGAGCCGGACCCCGCCGAGGAACTGCGGCTCGAGCTGCGGACACAGCCGGGCGATTGGTATGTCATCCACAGCTACGCCGGGT
>CAKUSI010000275.1 GCA_934678955.1 uncultured Austwickia sp.
CATGGCGGGCAGCCTAGGACGGAATCGCGCGGTCAGGTCCGAAGCGGGCAACCTGGGGATGAGGCGCTTGACCTGCGACGATGGGCCAGGTGCCGCGCGCCAAGCCGGGCGTTGGGCGAATCCGGCTGGGGCCCATGCGGTCCGCCGTCGTTCGGGGGATTCGCGGCCGGTTCCCGGGGCATGCACCCGGTGACCGACCCCACGTCGGCTCCGCTTTGAGATTGATACGGCCTCGCGCTCGGAGGACTTGTGCACGATCGGCTGCCACGGCAGGACCACACCGTGAGACAGACATCGGCTCGGGTGTTTCGGAGGGTGGTCTGTCCGACCCGGCCATTAACATCACGAACCGTGAGCAAGACGCAAGTTCAGTCCGGCCGCTCCGGCTACGAGCAGATGGTCCTGGCGGAGGGCCGGATACCCGCTGCTGACCTCACCGGCGGTCGACGCGTCCCCGGCAGCCGAGGCGCTTCCGGCATCCGACGCGTGCCAGGCGGCAGGGGCATCCGAAGCGTCCGAGGCGTCCGGGCGCTCGCCGTGATCGCCCTCGCGGTGGCCTGCGCCTCCTGCGGGTCGGGCTCGGGAGTCCCCGACGGATCCACCGGCACACCAGGCGAATCCGGGCCGGGAACCGCCTCGGATGCCACTGCCATGACTCCACCCGAAGCGCTGGCGGACGCAGCCGATCCGGGTGCCACGCCACGTTCGTCGGGCAACGTGTTGCCGACCGATCCCTCGAACGCACCCCCCGCCGATGGCCGACCGGCCGACAGCCGACCCACGAACGGCCCACCCGCTGCCGCGCCTGCCCGCGGCGCCGTCATACGCGTCGATCCGTGGCGCGACGGCACGGACAGCCGCGCGAGCGACGCGCCCGAGCCGGCGACCGACTCCGACTTCTGCCGCGGGTCGGTCACCTCGCCGCGGTCGGACGCGTACCGCTGCTTCCACGGCAGCGCCATCCGTGACCCGTGTTTCGCGGACCCGGCGGACGGGTCGCAGTACATGTGTGTCCCCGACGAGGGCACCTCCTGGATTCGGCTCCGCGGCGTGGCTGGCAGCGACCCGAACCCGGGCGGCCACCCTGACCGCGTGTTCTGGGTGCAGCTCGGCAACGGTGCGGAGTGCAAAGCGTCGAGCGGCGCCGGTCCGACGGCGCTGCCCGGCTACCAGTCCTGGGCCGGTTCCTGCACGGGCGGGCCCTGGACCATGCAGCGGCTGACGTGGCGGATCGCGGACGAGACGCCGCAGGGCACCGAGTTCCCGCTGCTGCCTGCCCCCGAAAACAACCAGTTGCTCGCGGCCGTCGAGACCGCCGAGGGTCACGTCGAACGCTTCCCGGTGGCGACGGCGTACCGCTGACCGGTCCATGAACGCTCGTACCGCCCTTTCCGTGGGCCACCGCACTGCGACGACAGCGCGCCGCGTCCTAGCCTGCGTCGGCCTCGGATTCTGTGGCGTCGGGTTCCACCGCCGTCTGATCGGACATCCAGCCGTCACCCATCAGCGGTGGAGCCTTGGATCGGTACTGTCGCCCCTCCGGCGTCTGGACCACGATTGAGTGGGGATTCGTGCTGGTCACGGTGTGCCGCCAGCCGGGGGATTCCTTGGTCTGATTGCAGCGCTGGCAGAGACCTGCGCCGTTGGTGAAGCTGGTCGGTCCATCGTCGCGGTGCCGATGGACGTGGTCGCCGTCGCTGATCGGCGCGTCGCAGTACGGGGTGCGGCAGGTGCCGTCGCGCAGCATTACCATCGCCCGCAGCTGCCCGGCGAAGACGCGTCGGCGCGAGTCCATGCCGACGAGGTCGCGGCCGGTGGGGTCGGTGTAGAGGCGAGGCAGCCATACGGTGGCCTTCTCGTCGCGGAGCCAAGCCCGGGCGGTCTGCGCGGGTACGGGTCCGTGGCCGGGCATCCAGGCCGGCTCGTCCGCTGATCGGGCGGGGTCGCCGGTGCCGAGGAGCGCACGGTCGGTCATGACCAGCTGCACCTCCACGGGCGCGGGCTCCGCGACGTTGCGACCCGTCAGGCGGGATATCGCGGCGTCGGCCATGATCGCGCCCCGGCCCCGCCCCTCGGGGAGCTCCCGGGTCTGCTCCCCGGTGGCGTCGGTCCGCCAGGCCGTGCCGGCCGTCACCGAACCCGCGTGGTGGTGCAGCGCCCCGAATGCTGCGACCGCCTCCTTCGTCGGGGCCAGCACCGTCAGGTAGGCCATGCCGTCCGGCGCCGGCCGCACGCTCACCCGGCGGGAGGCGACTGCAGCCTCGCGACGGGCCACGATGGCGGCGGCGTCGAGTTGGGCCGCCATGCGCCGCGCCGCCCGTTCGATGCCCTTCACGCCGAGTTCGCGCAGTTGCGGGCCGAGGGCCGCGTCCACGCGTTGCCGGTCCTCCAGCGTCAGCGTCGCCGTGTCACGGACCATCACGGTGGCGCCCCACTCGGACACGTCGCCCGCGTCGAGGGCGGCCAGGGTCTGCGGCATCTCACGGGTGAGCGCCTTTGAAAGCCCCACGAGCCGATCCCCGCGCCAGGGGGATTCGCGGCGGGCGAGGGCGACTTGGGAGCCGACCGACCGGGTGATCTTCGCGCGCTCCTCGCGCGATGTCGCCTCGGCCTCGCGCTCGGCGGCGATCGCGGCGGTGAGCCGGGCCTGCGCGGCGGCCGCCGACGCCTTGAGGCGCTCCAGCTCGGCGATGAGATCGAGGCTGTCCCCGTCGGGGGTCGCGGTCGCGCCGGGCGAGCCTACTCGGGTCAGCCAGCCGCGCAGCATCGCCACGATGATGTGGGCGTTATCCGGGGGGCGAGGTTCCTGCCCCTGGCACAAGTCGGTCCACGTCATCTCCTCGGGGTCGTCACCCCGGGGAAATGTGGCGAAGATGACCGCTCCCGACATGTCGCCATCCTATCGTTGTGGCCCTGCCCAGGCAATACATGTGTTCGAAGTTCACCGACTGTGAGCTGCGCATATTGGTTGCTTGGCGTTTCGAGATCCATGGGCGCGACGACGAGTACGACGACCTGGGTGAGCACAGATGAGCACTCGCACAAGACCTGCAACCGGCCGGCCGGGATATCGCGCTGAACGGGGATGAGCCACCCACGCCGCGCTGTCGTTGGTTCCATGATGTGTGCACGCAAACACCCGAGTACGTCATCGTGCGGGGTCGTGGTGAGGACGCCAGCGCCGAGACGTATTGCGTCCGTGGGCCGGAGGGTGGGCCAGAGGGTGGGGCGCGAAGCAGACTGGAGTGAGTGTGGCTCCGCGGAAGCACTCCTAGATATCGTGGGATATCTAGGAGGCGATCACGTGGCCGACATCCTGATCCGCAACTTCCCCGCCGATGAATTGGCGCTACTCGACGAGCAGGCTCAGCGAGTGGGTGTGTCGCGGTCTGAGTACCTTCGCCGGCACCTGTCGCGGCAGGCCCGCCGATCGCAGGACCCCGTCACGGGTGCCGACCTGCAGGTTCTTGCTGAGCTGATCCCTGACTTGGCGGACGACGACGTCATGCGTGATGCCTGGTCATGAGGTCGTGGCTCATCCATAAGTCGGCGTTGGTCCGGTTGGCGACCAGTCCGGATGCGCAGGAGTGGGCGCGCCGCATCGAGCGCGGACGTGTGGGCATCACGACGGTGACGCGGCTGGAAGTCGGCCGGCTGACGTGAACGAAGCGGGGGTGGGCCCGCTGGTGGGCCTTCCTCGGGGGGATCGCTCTTATCGAGGACGAGGATCGTACGGGGCGTCCCAGGGGTTGAGGACGCTCGCGCCGGCTCGTTCGAAGTCGGCGGTGTTGCGCGTCACGACGGTGAGTTGGTGGGCCAGGGCGGTGCCGGCGATCAGCGCGCCGTGGTTGGGGGCTGGGTCGGGGTCGTGCAGCGGGGCCACGTGCCGTGCGGCTTCCAGGTCGAGCGGCAGGATTCGACCGGAGAACGCCGTGAGGACGCGCGTTTCGAACCAGCGCGCCAAGGCTGCGCCCTGTGCGGGGTCTTGACGCGATCGGCGGAGGATGCCGATCTCGGTCTCGATGAAGGTGACCACGCTGAGCGCGAGGTCGGCGGTGGCCTGCTGGGAAGCCCACTGCTTGACGCGGGGATCGCCGTGCTTACCTTAGCGTCCGTCACGGGAGATCCCATGGCGGGTGGGCCGTGGCCCGAGGCTCGCAGAGGGGCGGAAACCGGGAGGTCTCATGCGGGTCTGGCCCGAAGGGCGCGCGGGCGTAGTCGGTGAACTCGTGGCGCCAGTCCTCGCTCAGGGCGAGGGGTGTGGTGGCGCGGGAGTTGTATGAGGCCGCGAAGCGGGTCAGGAACGCCAGGGGGTGGCTCATGAGGTCGTGACTGGTGGCGATGTGCAGCAGCCAGCCGTCGGAGCGGATGGCGGTGCGTCGAGAGGTGTCGTGGGCGCGTTGGCGGCGGCCCCGGTGGTGTTCTCCGTCGTACTCGGCGCCCACGCGCAGCTCCCTGTAGCCCAGATCGATGCGCCACGTCCCGTCTGTGTCCCACGGGATTTCGCGGGCGCTGGCCTCACCTTGCGTGGCGGCTCGGCGGGGGACCGGGATCTGCAGGTCGGGTTTGGGGAATCCGGCCAGGATCAGCAGGAGGCGCATCCGGGATTCCATGGCCGATTCGGCGCCCAGGCGCGCCATGGCCACGGCTTGGTGCAGGCGGCGCAGCTGGACCCGCTGTTCGGCGGCGCGGGTGCGGACGGCATGCAGGCCGTGCGGGTCCTGGCGCAGGAGGCTGTCGGTGAGCGGCAGCAGGTCGACCAGCCGCAGGCTGCGGGCCAGGTCGACGACGGCCTGCGCTGGGTGGGCCACGGGCAGGCCGCCGAGGGTGGTGACCCAGGCGTCGTAGTGGCCGCGGTGGACGGTGATCCCGGGCGGGGGAGCGCGGCGTGCGCGGGGTGGCACGGCCAGGTGGATGGTCGGCGAAGGCGGGGGCCACAGGCCGTGCAGGGCGGCGGCGGTGTGGTGACTGATGTATGAGCCGTGCGGCGCCCGTGAGATGGCGTCCTGGGCGCGCTGGTAGCGGTCGTTCAGGTAGTCCTGGGTGACGTAGAGATCGTCCGTTGGGCGCATGTGACCACGCTGGCTGACGGGGGCCTGGATCGCGACGAGCGTCCGGTCGCCTGTGGATGACGCGAGCGCGCGGGCGGGGTGTGGATACTGCGACGAGTCCCGCGCTCCGCGACGCCGTGGGCCTGCCCGATTCCGGGGTGGGGACGGGCGCGATTTCGTTCACTTCGCGGCCGGGATCTGGCCCTCCCTGGGGGAGAGTTCGTGCCTCGGGTCGCGTTTCGCGCCGTGGCGCGAGGTTCGTACGCGGCCTCGCCTCTCGTACGGAGCGCCACGGCGCGAAAGATCCCGAGGTGGGGGCTCTACGCCGGATGGGGACCTCGGCGCC
>CAKUSI010000276.1 GCA_934678955.1 uncultured Austwickia sp.
GGCCAGAGGAGGTCGAACCAGGAGCCTTCGTCAGCAGGCTCCTCGTCAGGAGGCTCCTAGAGGACCGTGGTCTCCTGGCGGCTGATCGTCGCGCCGTTCTCGTTCTGGTCGACGCGGTAGACGAAAGCACCTTCGCGCTCGGCGTAGAAGCCCTCGAGCTTCCCGTCCACGTAGTGCACCGCCGCGCCGTTGTCCACGCCGAAGCCGCTGGGCAACTGTCCGGTGTCGACGTAGTCCTTGAACTTCGGCCGACGGTCCGCCTCGTTGTCGAAGTGCGGGCAGAACGATCCGGGGACGAGCCCAAGCCCGAAGGGGAAGGGCGAGACCCCGGTGCCGTACCCGTCCGTGGTGCAGGTCTCGTACCAAATGCACCCGCCGGCCCCCATGCCGGCCAGGACCACGTCGCGGTGCGGGTCGGCGGCGATCTGCTGCAGCTTGTGACCAACGCCGTGGGCCTGCCACAGGGCCCAAAGGTTGACCGTGTTGCCGCCTCCGACGAGGAAGATGTCGACCTCGTCGAGGCGCGCCAAGGACTGCGCGGCGCCTTCCCAGAGCGTGAGCACACTCGTGCGGGCGTGCGCGTTGCTGTACGCGTTCATGAACCGCGACACATACAAGCCGTGGTCCGCGGACGCGGTGGGAACGAAGCAGACCAGCGGGTTGGTGGCCCCGCTCAGGGACAGGATGTACCGGTCGAGGCTCGTCGCGGCGTATCCGTCCGAGGTCGAGAAGCCGCCGCCGCCCATCGTGACGATGTGTGTGGTCATGCGCCCGACGCTAGCGGGTCGCGGCGCGACTTGGGGAGTTGGCTGCTGCGGCGTGGCCCGCCCCACACTGGAGGCGATCCTGCGCGCGTATGCACCTGCCGGGCGCGTACGCGCGCAGGCTCTGGCCCTAGCTCACGTCGTCGGGATTGCTCGGAGGATGCCCGGTCGACTTCGCGTAGTACTTGGTCCACTGCCGCGACGCCAGCATCCGGGCGAGCGCGATGACCGCCCCGGACGCGCACGCCCACAGGACGGCCTCCCACAGCTCGGTGTCCGGGTCCTCCGGGTTGGCCGGCGGGTCGGTCGCCATGACGACCTTCCAGCCCCTCTCCGACGCCTGCCTGGCTGCGGCGGCCGCGGCAATGGCCGCCGCCATGCCGACCAGCTTGAACACCCTGTCGCTCACTGCCTGCGCTCCTTACAACTCACCCGGGCCCGACGAGGTGGACCTTCGCGAAGACGGCCGACCCCCGGGCGTCAGTCTGCCAGCCCGATCGGGATAGCGCCCCCCGGCTGACGCGACGACGCGCGGGGGGTACGGTGGGGCCCACCTGACAGGGGAGCGCCGCGGGGCGCTGAGAGTGCGGCTGCAGCCGCAGACCCTTGAACCTGATCCGGTTCGCACCGGCGGAGGAAGTCGAGGACACGATGTCTGATCACGCGAGCGATCGCGCCACCCGTACTGCGACCCCCACAGACCCTTCCCTGGCGCGCGGCGGACCGACCGCCTGGCGGGCCGTGGACCTCGTCACGTTGTGCATCGTCGGGGTCGCGATGGGCGTGGCGTTCTGGGGCTGGGACAACTCCCTCTACCAGGTGCTCAACGTCGCCTCCAAGGTGTTCCCGCCCTCGGGGCAGCTGATGCTCGGCGTCTGGCTGATCCCCGCGGTGGTCGGTGCGCTGATCGTGCGCCGGCCCGGGGCGGCGCTGCTCACCGAGATGGTCGCTGCCGCCGTCGAGAACCTGCTCGGCAACCAATGGGGGACCGGCGTCCTGATCTCGGGTCTGCTGCAGGGCCTGGGCGTCGAGCTGGCCGTCGCCATGTTCGGGTGGCGCCGGTGGAGGCCCGGCGTGGCGATGCTGTCGGGTGCACTGTCCGCCGTGGTCGCCATCGTGGCGTACGAGTGGTGGACCTACGTGGCCGCCTACGGGTGGGACTGGAAGCTCATCCACCTCGCCTTCGGGGTGATCTCCGGCGTGGTGGTGGCCGGACTCGGCGGATGGGCGCTGGTGCAGGCGCTCGCGCGGACCGGCGCGCTCTCGGCCTTCCCGCCCGGGCACGAACTGCTCGCGGCGCGCGCTCGCGAGCATCGCTGAGGTGGGCTCCGCGTCGGGCGACCGGATCGCGGCCGGGCGGGGCGACGGCGGGAGTCTCCGAGGGTCAGCGGCCGGCGAGGTGGCCCTGCGAGGGCTTCGCTGGACGCCCCTGGGGGCTCGAACGCCGGTCCTGGACGGGGTCGAGCTGGACGTGGCGGCGGGAGAGCGGGTGTTGCTCGCCGGGGCCAGCGGGTCGGGCAAGTCGACGCTCCTCCGCGCGATCGCCGGCGTCCTCGACGCCCTGGAGCCCGGGGACGTGGCCGGCGAGGTGCTCGTCGACGGGCGGCCCGCCCGCGGCGGCGACGGCCGCGTGGGCCTGCTGCTGCAGGATCCTGCCGACGCGCGCGTTGCGGGGAGCGTCGGCCGCGACGTCGCCTTCGGCCCGGAGAACCTCGGGGTCCCCCGCGACGAGATCCCCCGCCGGGTCGCGGGCGCGCTGGAGGCCGTGGGGTTTCCGTACTCTCCGACGCACCCCACCGCCGCTCTCTCCGGCGGGGAGGCGCAGCGACTGGCCCTGGCGGGTGTCCTCGCCCTGCAGCCCGGGATCCTGCTGCTGGACGAACCCACGTCGATGCTGGACGCGGCGGCCGCCGAGGGCGTACGCGACGCCGTTGACCGGGCCCAGACGGCGACCGGAGCGACGCTCATCGTCGTCGAGCACCGCCTGGACGGCTGGGTGGACCGCGTGGATCGGCTGGTCGTGCTCGGTGCCGGGGGGAGGGTGCTCGCCGACGGGCCGGTACGGGAGGTCCTGGGCCGGCGCGGCGCCGAGCTGGTCGCCGCCGGGGTGTGGGTGCCGGACGCACCGGCGCCGGACCCGCTCGACGTGCCCGCGGAGCTGTGCGCCCCGGAGCACGGCGCCCTGGCCGGGACTCTGATGGCCGCGGAAGACGTCGAGGTGGTGCGAGCCGCCCGGCGGGGGCTGCGCGTCGTCCGGGGGGACCGCGGCACGGTCCGCGCGCTGGCGGGAGTGTCCGCAGCGGTGGCGGCGGGGGCGCTGGTCGCCCTGCGGGGCCAGAGCGGGGCCGGCAAGTCCACGCTGCTCGGGGTGCTCGCCGGCCTGGACGCGCCCACCCGCGGCGCCGTGCGGGCCCATGCGGGGCTCGGTGGACCGTCGACGCCGCCACATCGCTGGAGTTCATCCGATCTGGCCCGGGCGATTGGGTGGGTGCCGCAGCGGGGGGAGCAGGCGATCGTCTCGGCCCCGACGGTGTTGGACTGCGTGCTGGCGACGCCGCGGGCCCTCAGGAGGCCGGAGGCGCCTGCCCGGGAGCGCGCGGAAGGGCTGCTCGATGTCCTGGGCCTGGGGGACGCGGGAGGCCGCCACCCGTACCACCTGTCGGGTGGTGAACTCCGACGCCTCGCGGTGGCGACCGGGCTCGCGCACGGCCCCGCCGTGCTGGCGCTGGACGAGCCCACCGTCGGGCAGGACCGCCATACGTGGTCGGCGGTCGCCGGCGCGGTATGCGCGGCCCGCGCCGCTGGCGCCGGCGTGGTCGCGGCGACGCACGACGACCTGCTGACGCGGCTGGCCGACGACGTGATTTGGCTGCGGGCGGGCAAGGTCGAGGGGGCGGTCGACGGCGGGTGGGCCCCGTGACCGGGCGTGGCCCGTGGGGGATGGCGGCCCGGTGTGGGCCGCTGTCGCTGCTCGGGGGGTCGTTCCTGCTCGTGCTGGGGGCGCTCGGGATCTCCGGGGTCACCGCGGGAGCGATCGCGTGCATCGCGGTCGGCGTGGCGCTGGTCGTCCTGGTGGGGCCGACCGGATTCCCGCTGGTGCGGCTGGCCGCGCCCGGGATCGCGCTGGTGTCGATCGTGTGGTCCAACTGGCTGCTGTCCCCGCAGCGGGACTGGGCGGTGGGTTTCGAGGCGGGTCTGAAGGTGGCGTTCTTCGTCGTCCCCGGGGTCGTGCTCGCCTCCTACCTGGACCCCTTCACGGTCGGCGACCACCTCGGGCAGCGACTCCGCCTGCCGGGGCGGCCGGTGCTCGCGTTCGTGGCGGCGCTGCAGCGCTTCGAGGATCTCGGCACGATGTGGGACGAGCAGGTGCGCGCCCGCCGGGCGCGAGGTCTGGGGCCGGGCCGCGGCGCGGGCTCGCAGATCCGCCACTACGCGAGCGGGGTGTTCACGCTCCTGGTCGAGGCGATCCGCGGCGCGGGTCGGATGACCGTCGGGATGGAGGCGCGCGGCTACACCGCGCCCTTGGCGACCGGTCGACCGCGGACCTGGGCGGAGCCCGCCCCCTGGACGGCCGCGGATACCGCTCTCGTCACGCTGTGTGCCGTGCTGGCCGGCCTGCCGCTCGCGCTCCGCGTGCTCGCCTGAGTGTCCGGCTGCGCGTCAGGTTCGCGGGCGCAGGCCGGGTCGGATCACTCCTCGTCGGCGTCGCGTTGGGCCTCTTCGTCGACCAGCTTCTCCGCGAGGTGGCCCGCGGAGTCGGAGAGCGTCATGACGCCCTGGGCGACCCCGTTGACGTGCCCGCCCACCCGGACCGTGTGGTCGGCGCTGACCTCGAGTTCGACCACGGATGGGCGCCCGACGCCGAAACCCTGGACGACCTCGTACGTGCCAGGCAGATCGTGGAACGCCAGCCAATGGCCGAGGTCGCCGGCGCCGGAACCGGTCGCCGCCACCTCGACGACGCCCCCGCCGGGGCCGTAGAACATGCGCGAGTGGATCGTCCGCTCGTCCTCCCGCGCCCACACCTGGACCTGCGGCTCGGTGTTGAGGAGCATGGCGTACGAGTGCAGCATGCGCGCGTCCAGCGTCGCCCGCTGGACGTCCTCGGGGCGGGCGACGGGCAGGATGATGCCGGAGCGCCCGGAGTCCACCACCATGACGTCGTTGACGAGGGCCTCCAGCGGCAGACCGACCAGCGAGGCCAGGATCTGCGGGCTGGAGTTGAGCGTGCGGGCTTCCGCGGGGCGCGCCATGATCTGCCAGTTGTCCCCGCCGGTCGGGGTGACCAAGGTGTCTCGCCCGGCGTCGGTCTCGATGTGCAGGACGAGGGCCGACCGGGGGTTGCCGTTGAGGTCGTTCACGACGTGCGCGGTGGCGAGCGCCGCGCTACCGGCGAAGCGCTGCTCGCCGTTGGCGGCGTAGCAGGAGATCTCGGCGCCGTGGCGGGACACCGAGTTGAGGAACACCGTGTCGGTGTTGAACTGCTTCGCGATCGACCGCATCTGGCCGTCGTCGAGGGCGGAGCCGTCTTCGATCACGCAGACGGGGTTGCCGGAGAACGTGTCCCGGCTCTCGGCGAAGACGTTGACGAGGCGATACGTGAGGTC
>CAKUSI010000277.1 GCA_934678955.1 uncultured Austwickia sp.
GGGTGGCGCGCGCCTCGCCTGGTCGATCCGTCGACTACGCGTTTTCAGGTCGTTCCCCAACGCCCAAAAGCGCTTTCCGTGTATCCCCAGTGCCCGCGATCCGTGCCGTCCTGGCATGAGTGGAGCGGGTCCTTCTTTTCCCCATGGTCGGCCGTGGTTCCCCTATGGCTCGATGCATCAATACTCGGACGTTCGACTTGATATGTCCAGCCGGGACTTGGCCGACTCCGTCAACAAGCGCATGCGTAGCCCGGAATTCGACGCCGGCTACGAGGAATTCGCCCGGAAGTCCTTGAACGAGATACTGAACGAGTGACTTGAACAAGCCCCCTCTTCGGGGGGTCGCCTCGCGTGAGAGGCCAGGGCGACAGGGGCGGTCTCGTCGTCAGCGGACCACGGGGTGGTCGCGGGCGGAGTTGTTCTGCAGCACTGGGTCGTTCTGCAGCACTGGGTCGTTCGGCACCACTGGGTCGTTCTGCACCACGGGCTTGTACTGCAGCACCGGGTTGTACTTCAGCGAGTTGGGCGTGCACGAGCACTCGATCGCGATCGCGATGTCCTCCGCGATGAGACCCTCCCCGCGCAACTCCTGCAGCCTCGGGACGACCCGGTCGCGCAGGTTCCACGGGTCGATCGTGTTCAGGTAGATCTTGGTGCCGCCCTCGAAGCCGGCCAGCGTCGACACCCTCCACTTGAGCACCAGTCGCCAGGGCATGGGCATGTCGACGTCGATGGGCTGGTGCTGCCACTCCTCGTTGCACGGGACGTCGGCACCGGTGGCCGCGTGGCAGGCGTGGACCAGGTCGCTGACCCCGCGGATCTCGGCGGCGGAGTGCTCCCACGGCCGGCAGCTGGGGCTCTTGCTGTAGATCTCCAGCGACGGATACCGGTGCCCGAACCCCGCGAAGGCGATCGCGTAGTCGTTCTCGGCGACCACCAGGTTGTGGTAGCCGGCGTAGTCGACGGCCAGCTCGTTGTACATGTTCGGATTCGAGCGAAGGCGCTGGATCTCGAGCTCTGCCTGCACGCCGCGGTCGTCGATCGCCACGAGCTGCTTGTGCAGGTGGTCGAACGACGCGCCCGCCGGCTTCATCCAGTTCTGGAACACCGCCACGTAGCGGGCGTACCGGTTGGCGGCGTACAGGTCGCGCAGGGCGTCGACGGTGAACAGCGTGTATTGGTAGTGCTCCTCGGGCGTGAGCGTTCCCGAAGAACACACCTGGTCGTCGTAGGTGGCCCCGTCGACGAAGTGCCGGCGACCCACGATCACGTCGTGGCCGCCGCCGAAGAACCCGGAGGCGAGGGTCAGCTGCTCGTCCTCGCTGAGTGCCCGCCAGGCCTCTTCGGACTTGCCCGCGGCACCCCAGCGTTGCCGGACGACGCGCAGCACGTGGTGGCGCCCGCTCTCCGTGGACAGGTACGCCTCCCGCGCGGCCTTCGCCCGCAGCGGCATCTCATACCCGTAGTTGGCGTGCCAGTAGTCGAACGAGAGGATCTCGAACAGGTTCGGGATCCGCCGGAACTCGGCGACCTCGTCGAAGAGCTGCGCGGCCGGCACCCGAGGCACGAAGTGCCACCCGTCATCGCGCCGGACGACGCGGGACTTCTCGGGCGGGGTCTCCAGGTAACGGGCCTCGCAGAAGGCGCAGTACCGGCCGTGTTGGGTGAGGTCCAGCGGGCGAGGGTCGGCGCTGCCCGCCCCCAGCGGTCGGTTGCCGCGGCCGGGCACCGTCCACACCTCGGTGCCGCTGAACGGGTTGATCTGTTTGACCGTCCCGTCGGCCATCGTCATCAGGGGGTCGGCCAGGGGCGCGTGTGGCTGCAGCACGAGGGAAGCCTAGGTCGGTCGGCGCCCCGGTACGAGGCGCTCGGGCTAGAGGCGCAGGTCGGCCCGGTGTGCGCCGTGTGCGTCGAGCCAGGCGATCGCCTGCTCCACGACCTCGCCGGCGTAGGGGTTGGTGAAACCGGGGCGCCCGGCGTTGGCGCTGTTGAGCTGCTCGGCCGCGTTGCGCAGGTAGACGGACGTGACCGCCTGCGAGGGCGCCAGATCGCCGGTTCGCCGGTCGAGTGCCAGCTGGAGCGCGAACGCACTGGCGGAACCGGGCCGGTCCGTGAACCCGGGCTCGATCTTCTCCCCGGTCACCGCCGCGAGCATCTGCTTGTCCGAGTCGGTGAGGTAGCGGAAGTCGTTGAGGACGGAGAAGCGCGGTGCTGACGCGGAAGGCTGGGTGGGGACGCTTCCGGTACGTCGGGTCGGGGCGACGTGCTCCGGGGCCTCATCAGGCCGGTCGGAGGTGAGCGGGACCAGCGGCGTCACCGGGCCGGTGGCGCCCTCGGGGCCGTTCGCGGGCCCGGGGGTCGGGCTGGACGTGATGCGCATGCTGCTCTCCGGAAGGGGTCGCGGACGAGGTCTGGCTGCAGACCCATCGGCGGATTTCCTTGAGAATAAAGCGAACTGGTGACGCTAAGCAATGTTTCTCAGCGTGCGGGGGCGCCGGTCGGGTCAGTCGACTCGTACGCCGAGGAGGAGGCCGATGATCCAGGTCACCGCCATGGCCAGCGCCCCGCCGACCACGACCCGGGTGATCGCCGTCCGGATCGGCGCACCGCCGAGCCGGGCCGACACCAGCCCCGTGAGCGCCAGCGCCAGCAGCACCACCGCGAAGGCCACCGGGATGCGCGCCGGGCCGCCGGGGGTGAGGAGGATCGCGGCGACCGGCAGCAGCGCGCCGGCCGTGAATGCGACCGCCGACGAGCCGGCGGCTTGCCACGGGTTCATGAGCTCGTCAGGGTCGATCCCCAGCTCGATGTCGAGGTGCGCGCCGAGCGCGTCATGGGCCGTGAGCTCGGTGGCGACGGCGCGGGCGGTCGGCTCGCTCAGGCCCTTGCGGAGGTAGAGCCCGATCAGCTCGTCATACTCGCTGTCCGGCATGTGCTTCAGCTCGGCGCGTTCCTGGGCGATGAGAGCCCGCTCGGTGTCCCGCTGCGTGGACACCGAGACGTACTCGCCGAGCGCCATCGACACCGCACCCGAGCTGAGTCCTGCGACGCCGGCGGTGAGGATGGCTGCGGAGTTGGTGGGGTCGACCGCGGCCACGCCGACGACCAGGCCGGCGGTGGAGACGATGCCGTCGTTGGCGCCGAGGACCCCCGCTCTGAGCCAGTTCAGCTTGCCCGCCGAGTGCCCCGCGTGGGGCTCGTACTCGACGGGGTGGCCATACCTCCGCCGAGGCCGCGCATGTCGCTGGTGTCCCCCGCCAACGGACGGGGGGATCGCCTGCTGCGGGGCCTCGTCGTTCGCCATGTCGCTGATGCTGCCACCCGCCGCGGGGCGGTGCCGGTCGGGACTGCGTCCGCGCGGGCCATACTGAGGCGGCCATGATCACGCGACGTCCCACCGACCAGGCTCCCCCGAGGGCCGAGGAGCCCCGGATCCCCCGCGAGGTCTGGGTGCTCGTGGTCGCCGCCTTCTGCGTGGCGATCGGGTACGGGATCGTCGCGCCCGTCCTGCCCGCCTACGCGGCCAGCTTCAACGTGTCGATCCAGGCGGCCTCGGCGATCGTGAGCGTCTTCGCGGCGATGCGACTGATCTTCGCGCCGCCGGCGGGCGCGTTGGTGGGGCGGTTGGGGGAGCGAGCGGTGTATCTCACCGGGCTGCTGATCGTGGCGGTCTCGACGGGGTTGTGCGCGCTCGCCACCAGCTACGAGCAGCTCCTCCTCTTCCGCGGCGCCGGCGGCATCGGCTCGACGATGTTCACGGTCTCGGCGATGGCGCTGCTCACCCGGGTCGCTCCGCCGACCCTGCGCGGGCGGATCGCAAGCCTGTATGGGGCGGGCTTCCTCGTCGGCACCATCGCCGGCCCGGTGCTGGGCGGCCTGCTCTCCGGGCTCGGATACCGGGTGCCGTTCCTGGTCTACGCCGCCACGCTGCTCGCGGCGGCGGCCGTGGTCGCCTTCTTCCTGTCCGGGACGACGTTGCGGTCCGACACCGCGGGTGAGGGACGCCCGGTGATGCCGGTCCGGGAGGCCTTCGCCGACTCGGCCTACCGCGCGTTGCTCGTCTCCGGGTTCGCCAACGGGTGGGCCAACTTCGGCGTGCGCGTCTCGCTGCTCCCGCTCTTCGCGGCCGCGGTGCCGGGGCTCGGCGTCGCGTGGGCGGGAATCGCCCTGACGGTCTTCGGGATCGGCAATGCGGTCGCGCTGAGCGTGGCGGGCCGTGCGGTGGACCGGATGGGCCGCAAGCCGCTGATCGTCGGCGGGCTGATCGTGAACGGGTTGGGGACGGCGGCGGTCGGGTTCGCGCACAGTGCGGTCGCGCTCATCGTCGTGTCGGTGGTCGGCGGGATCGGGGCGGGGATCTTGAATCCCGCCCAGCAGGCCTGCGCCTCCGACGTGGTGGGCCAGGACCGCAACGGCGGCAAGGTGTTGGCGACCTACCAGATGTTCTCGGACGCGGGCGCGATCGCCGGGCCGGTGGTGGCGGGCGGGATCGCGGACGCGGTCGGGTTCGGCTGGGCCTTCGGCGTCAGCGGCGCGTTGTCACTGCTGGCGGCGCTGGCGTGGATCTCGGCCCGGGAGACGATCCCGCGTGAGCCGCGGCATGCCGACGACTCCGACGGTCAGGAGCCCCGTGGGCAGGTCGAGACCCGGGCCCAGGGCGTGACCGGCCCGGAGCCCGCGCCGTGAACGCTGTCTATACCTGGGAACCCCGGGCCGGGAGCGCGGTGTTGCTGCAGGTCGGAGGGTTGCTCTTGACCGTCGTGGGCATCGTGGCGTTCGTGGCGTTGCACGCATTGGTACGTGGCGGTGGCAGCGTGCAGGTGGCCGGCCCGGGTCTGCTCGCCGCGGTCGGCGCGCTGGTGGCGGTCTCCGTCGTCGCCGTCCTCGCCCACGAGTGGATCCACGGTCTGGCCATGCGCCCGTTCGGGGCGCGTCCCGTCTACTCGGCGGGGACGGTGGCGCGCGTGGTGCCCTACCTGTCCTGCAGCGCCCCCGGCCACCTCTTCCGCCGCGGCCCGTACGTGTGGATCGCCCTCGCCCCGATGCTCGTGCTGTCCACGGTGTTCGGCGTGCTGGTGGCCTGGGCGCCGTGGGGTGGATTGTGGGCCGTGGCGGGCGGCATCCACCTCGGCGGGTGCGTCGGCGACCTCGCGTTGTCCGCCGTGGTCCTCCGGCGCGGCCGGGGCGGGTGCCTGGTCGAGGACACCGGTGCTGGGCTGCGCCTGTGGCCGGCGCCGACAACCGGCCCAGTGCCGACGTCGGGGCCAGAGCCGACGACGGGGCCAGAGCAGCGGCAGCCAGGTCAGGGTGACATCACGTCACGGTGACTCACGTCGGTGCCGGGCGCTTGTCGCCCGTGGGCGGGAA
>CAKUSI010000278.1 GCA_934678955.1 uncultured Austwickia sp.
GCCGTGCGCGGCGACGTCGACTCGCCCCACGTCCTGCTGCTCGGCACCCTCACGAATCGTGCCGGCCAGACGGTGGCGGCTTCCTGGATCCAGGTGGAGTTCCCCGACCCGGACTCCCCGACATTCGCCATGGCCCACACGCACGCCTCGGCGGCCGACATGCTCGCCGAGGTCGGGGTGGGTGCGCTGCTGACCAACCCCGGCCCCGTCGCCGACACCGAGCGCCTCACCGCGCTCATCCCCGCTGCGGTCGCGCGGGCCGAAGACGCGCTCGATCTGATGTTCTCCGCCTCCGAGGGCGAGACCCGCGCCCGCGTCGACCGGTGGGCGCAACGCGTGCATCGGTGGGCCGAGGAGGCGGACGCCCTCATCCAGCGCAGCGAGCTCAAGGCCCGCCGCGTGAGCGTGGAGGAGGAGCGACGCCTGGCCGACGAGCGCCTCCCCGAGCGACGCCACATGCGACCCCTGCTCGTCGTTGTCCCGAGAAGCCACCCGGTCCTATGACGCGCCCATCGTCGAAGAAGCCACCCGGTCCCATGACGCGCTCATCGTCGAACTCGACCGAGCGGGCAGCCGGGCCGGCACCGCCATGTCCCGGTGCACCGTCGCGCTCAGAGGGTCAGCGTGGTGACGTATCGATCAGCGACGGTGGCCAGCCCGCGGTCCCGGGTGATGAGCGGCGAGCTCAATCCCTCCGTGAGAGCCACGTAACCGGCGTCGTAGGTCGTGAGGTTGTCGGCCAGTTGCAGGCACCGGTGTCTGGACGCATGGTCGAGCGGCCACCGAGTGATGGCCAGATCGGCGTAATCGCGGAGGGCGTCTACGGCGCGGGGACGGCTGATGTGCTGGCCCAGGACGAGTCCCCGCAGCGCGTGGACCACCTCGACGTCCAGGTGCGCCGGTGCATGCCACGGGCTGTTGGGCAGCGCCAGCGCCAGGCCGGGGTCCGGGCCCACGAGCAGATCGACCACCACGGACGCGTCGACGACGACCAGATCGTCGTTGGCGCTCCTCACGAGCGCTCGCGCCCCGCTCGGATCAGGTCGACCGACGAGATGTCGGAGCGTTCAGAGCGCGCCGCAATGCGAGCGAGGACCTCTCGACGGGTGGGGGTCGAGGCCTCGCGGCTCAACAGTCGCACCAAGTACGCGTTGAGCGACAGGCCCTCGGCTGCTGCCGCCGCCTTGAGCCGGTCACGTACCTCTTTTTCGACGTCTCTGACCTGCACGAGAACTCCCATACATACATTCTGCATAGAAGCCTATCCGAGTTGCAATGAGCGCTGCCCAGGAGGTGCGCCGTGCCGGTGAGCGACGCGCTCGTCGTGGGCGAGGACTGGATCAGCGAGCACTACTTCACCACCGACGCCACGCGAGAGTCGTTCCAGGGGCGCGTCATCGAGCGCCGCAAGACGTGGGACGCGGAGGCAGGCAACGAGGTCGCGACCACCCGCAGCGGGTTCGTCGCGGCACGCGGCGACCTGGAGAAACGCCTCGTCGCGATCTCGGAGGCGATCGTGGCCGACGGCGACGAGACGGGCGCCGCTGGCCCGGCAACCCGCTGGCCCCTCACCGACGACCAGCGCGCCGCCGTCGATGAGCTGTACGACGTCCTTCTCGGGGTCCTCGGCTACCGGACGCGCGAGTTCACCCTGCGCGACGAGGGCCCGATCACCTGGGTGGCGCCGCCGTCGATGCCCGACAACCCGCCGCTGGCGATCCTGCGCGCCCGGCCGCAGGCGACGATCGAGGACCTCGTCGCCAAGAAGGCCCCGACTCTCCTCACTCCCTGGGAGCGCGACGACGACGCGACGGGTGATCCCGTCAGCTCCACCGCGGCGGCCCTGTCGGCGTTGATGACCGACGCCGACGGCCCGGCGTTCGCGCTCGTCCTCGCCGGGCGCTGGTGCCTCGTGGCGGAGAAGGAGCGCTGGCCGGAGGGTCGCTGGCTGGCGGTGGACCTCCAACTGGTGTGCGAGCGCAACGACGCCAAGCGCGGCGGGGAGATCGATCGTGCGCTGACGTGCCTGGACGCGGCGTCGCTGGCGCCGGACGCTTCGGGGACCACGTGGTGGCGCGAGACGCTCGACGACTCGGTCAAGCACACCGTCGGGGTGAGCAAGGACCTGCAGGAGGGCGTGCGGCTCTCCATCGAGATCCTCGCCAACGAGGTCCTACGGCGCCGCGCGGCGCAGGGGCTCGATCCGTTGCCGGCCGATCAGGCGCAGCCTTTGGCGAAGCAGTGCCTGCGCTACCTTTACCGGATCCTGTTCCTCCTCTACGCGGAGGCGTCGCCCGAGCTGGGCGTGCTGCCGGTGGGTGCACAGGAGTACGACGCCGGCTACGGCCTCGACCGTCTCCGCGACCTTGCTCTGACCGAGATCCACTCGGAGCGGTCGCGGGCGGGCACGCACCTGTACGAGTCCCTGCAACGGCTGTTCGTCCTGGTCGACCAGGGGCACACCCCGACTGGGGATGAGGACCTGCCGGAGGGGCTGGAGTTCCAGGGGCTGCGGGCCGACCTGTTCCGTCCGGAGGCGACCGCGCTCCTCGACGAGACCAAGCTCGGCAACGAGTCGCTGCTGCAGGTGTTGCGCAAGCTGCTGCTGAGCAAGGAGTCGGCCAAGCAGCAGCGCGGGTTCATCTCGTACGTGGAGCTGGGCATCAACCAGCTGGGCGCCGTGTACGAGGGGCTCATGTCATACACGGGGTCGTTCGCGACCGAAGACCTCTTTGAGGTGGCGAAGAACGGCGATGACTCGAAGGGGTCGTGGGTGGTGCCGGTGCACCGGTCGGATCACCTCGATGCCAAGGACTTCGTGCGGGTGCGCAACGAGGACACGGGCGAGGACGTGCCGGTGATCCACCGGAAGGGCACGTTCGTGTTCCGTCTGTCGGGGCGGGACCGGCAGCGGTCGGCCTCGTACTACACCCCGGAGGTGCTGACGCGCTTCACCGTGCAGCAGGCGCTCGAGGAGCTGCTCGACCAGGACGGCACGAGCACGTCGGCGGCGAAGATCCTGCAGCTGACGGTGTGCGAGCCGGCGCTCGGCTCGGGGGCGTTCGCGATCGAGGCCGTACGGCAGCTCGCGGAGGAGTACCTGTCGCGCCGCGAGGAGGAGCTGGGGGAGAAGGTCGACCCGGACGAGCGGCCGCGCGAGATCCAGAAGGTGAAGGCGCACATCGCGCTGCACCAGGTGTACGGGGTGGACCTCAACGCCACCGCCGTGGAGCTGGCGGAGGTGTCGTTGTGGCTCGACACGATGGTGGCCGGGCTGGCGGCGCCGTGGTTCGGGCTGCGGTTGAAGCGCGGCAACTCGTTGGTCGGGGCGCGGCACGCGCTGTACGGGCCCGCGCAGCTGGCCAAACGCGCCTGGTTGACGACCCCGCCGAAGGACCGGCCGTTGTCGGAGCTGGCGGACGCCGTCGACGAGGGCCGTGAGCCGGACCTGAACGGCGACATCCACCACTTCCTGCTCCCGGCGCAGGGCTGGGGCGCGGCGGTCGAGGTGCCGAAGGCGGTGCGCGACCTGTTGCCCGCGGATCGGCTGAAGACGCTGAGGACTTGGCGCACGGGGATCCGCAAGGCGCCGAGCAAGGCGCAGGTGAAGCAGCTGCAAGCGCTAGCCGTGCGGGTGGAGACGCTGTGGGGCTTGGCGCTGCGGCGGCTACGGATCGCGGAGGCGGAGTCCGGCCGTGCGATCGACCTGTGGGGTCACGAGGGGAAGCCCGTCGCGAGCAGGGTGACGCGCGAGGAGATCGAGGCCTCGATTGCCGATCCGAACGGCGCCTATCGCCGGCTGCGGACGCTGATGGACGCGTGGTGCGCGCTCTGGTACTGGCCGCTAACCGAGTTCTCGGTCGCCCCGCCGACGCTGGACGAGTGGCTGGATTCGTGCCAAATGATCCTGGGCGTGCCGGATCTCGCGAAGAACCGACGGCAGGCTGAATCCTTCGCGTCGGTCGGAGCCTGGGAGGAGCTGAACCAGGCCGAACAGTTGGACCTGGACTTCGCCGGCGCTCAGCCGATGGAGCGGGTCCGGGACAAGCATCCGTGGCTCGGTGTCTGCGACCGCGTGACGCAGGAACAGGGCTTCTTCCACTGGGAACTCGACTTCGCGACAGTCTTCGCTCGGGGCGGATTCGACCTTCAGGTAGGAAACCCACCCTGGGTGCGACCAGACGTCAACATCGAAGAGTTGTACGCGGAAGGCGACCCCTGGTGGTCCCTAACGCTGAAACCGTCAGAAGTGGAGAAGGTCGACCATCGAAAGCGAACCCTGAGCGTGCCTGGAATCTGGCGCACGGTCATTGAGGGCAGCACCGAGACCGCCGTGCTTGCCGAGGTGCTCGGCGACCAGACGATGTATCCGGTTCTTTCAGGTCGACCAGACCTCTATCGAGTGTTCATGGCGCAGGTGTGGAAGCATGCGGCGCCGACGGGAACCTCAGGTCTAATCCACCTGGAGACGCACTTCACGGACGACCAGGCCACCTCACTCCGCCGCGAGACCTACCGGAGGCTCCGTCGACACTGGCAGTTCATTAATGAGATGGGCATATTCGAGATCCAGAACCAGAAGCGATTCGGAGTCAACGTCTACGGGGGGTCTCAGGATCCGAATTTCCTCACATCGTCATCCCTCTACCATCCCGATACGGTGATCCGGTCCATGGTGCACGACGGCTCGGGTGAGGAGCCAGGCTTCAAGGACCTGGAGGGCAGCTGGGATCTTCGCCCTCATGCAGGACGCATCACGAGGGTCGACTGCGACACCCTGAGACTCTGGCAGGAGGTGTTCGGTGAGGACACCTGGTCCTCGACGCCGATGCTCTATGCGGTCAACGACTCGGCCGCGCGCACGCTCGGTGCGATGTCGCAGGCGCCCCGGATCGGCGATCTGGCTTTGGAGTTTTCGAGCGGCTGGAACGAGACCACTGATCGGGAAAAGGGGCGCTTCATCACGGCTTGGGGCGAAGCCGAGTGGCGGGATGCGATCCTGCAGGGGACGCACCTGTACGTCTCAACACCTTTGTACAAGTCACCAAACCCGACGATGCGCACCCACCGTGACTGGTCGGCAACGGACTTCGAGGCGTTTGCGTCTGACGCCTCGCCGGTGACGTCGTACAAGCCTGCGGGGGACCGGTACACGTACGATGCGAGTTACACCCACTGGGGTGACGACCGCACCCCCGCCCGCGACCACTACCGCGTCGCCTGGCGCCGGATGGCTGCCAACACAGGCGAGCGAACCCTGATCCCGGCCCTCATCCCACCTGGCGCCGCCCACGTGGACGGGGTCTTCTCCGCAGCTGCACGGGACCCCAGAACAAC
>CAKUSI010000279.1 GCA_934678955.1 uncultured Austwickia sp.
GGGCACTCTGCCCGGCGGCTCTCGCGTCGTGTTCCGGCGTAGGATTCAGCTCTCGCGGTGAGACTCCGCGGCGAGTGCTTCCGCCGTGGGTCCGTACGCGCTGGTGGCGTCCGAGCTCTCCTCGCGCAGCGCCTGAAGCCGCCGCCGCTCGATCCGCTGACGCTGAAGGACGACCGTGTAGCGCGGGTTCTTGGCCGACTCGATACCGGCCTCCACGACCCCGAACCGGGTGAGCGCCGACCCCGCGGCCAGCGCCAGCCCGGCCGCCACGGCCGCGGGACGCCACCGGCCGCCGACCACGGTCAAGGCGGCCCCGCCGACCGTAAGCGCCTTGGCCGCACGCATCAGCGCACCGGCCCGCCCCTCGTGCAGCGGCTCCACGGCGATGCCGACCGAGCGCTCCATCAGCTTCATCGCGCCGGCCTCGAGGACGGCGCCGCCCACGGCCATGCGCCGCGCGGGGGCGGTCTCGGAGGTCGGTGTCGTGATCATGGCCGTCCCGCCCGCCGCGGCCAACGCCGAGCCGACGAACACGAACGGCAACTCCTTGTACGCCGCATGCCACGTCGGGGTCGCGGTGTCCGACAGCAGCACGGCGGTGTAGGCCGCCAGCGGCGCCGAGAAGAAGCCGGCCCCGATCGAGGCGAGCCGGTCTCCGTACGGCCAGAACCACCCCATCGGCAGGTCGCGGCCCTCGTTGGGCACGACCTGCTTCACCACCTCCGAGAACGCCGCCACGCCCGTGAACGCGCCGAAGCCGGCGAGAATCCAGGAGCCGATGCTCATCGGGGAGGTGAGCTTGACCGTGCGGAGCATGTTGTAGAAGCGGCTCGGCTTCCCGAGGTCGCTGATCAGCGTGTACGTCGACCCGGTGAGCGCTCCGAGCGCCACGAGCCGGCCATTGCGTTGCAGCTGCTTGCGGCCGGTCATCTCGCCGCCCGCCGCGACCAGGGCCGACCCAGCGGCGAGACCGCCGAGGAACAGGTAGGCGGGGATCTCGTGCCCCCATGGCGCCGGCTTGACGATGTTGCGCCCGTAGTAACTCGCGAACGCCGCGTCGGGGACCATGGACTCCTCGCCGTGGCCGCCCCCTCGTCCGGGCAGGTCCTTGCGCCGTCGCCCGACCCGCCCACGTCGCCCGAGGTGCGGGTCCAGCCGGTTGAGGTCGCCGGAGGTATTGACGCGATGCACGGGCCGCCCGTCATACGGTGCCGCCGGCTCGCCGGCCTCCGGCACCACGGAGTGCGGCCGGGCCGGCCCGTCCGCAGGGAGTGTGTGGTTGTCGTGGTCGGGGTTGTCGCTCATGAGTCTCGCCTTCCGAGGAAGCTCAGGGCAGCGCCCACCAACATGGTCAGGCCGGCGAACCCGGCCTTGCGGAAGATGTCGGGCAGGTCGTGGGTGGTCACGACGGGGTCCGGCGGCAGCCCGTACACCTCCGGCTCGTCCAGGAGAAGGAAGATCGAGCCGGTGCCGCCCACCCCGTCGTTGGGGTTGGCGCCGTAGACCCGCGCTTCCGTGTAGCCCCGCGCGTGCAGGGCCTCGGCCCGCTCGGCAGCCCGGCGGCGCATCTCGTCCAGGTCACCGAACTGGATGGACGTCGTGGGGCAGGCCTGGGCGCACGCGGGCATGGCGCCGACCTTGAGCCGGTCGTAACAGAGGGTGCACTTCTGCGCGATGCCCGTGCTCGCGGACGTGCCGGCCTGCCCGCCCGAGCCCGCCGAGGCGACCCCGCTGATCGTGCCCGCGCCCGCGTCGTCGCGGCGTTCGATGACCCCGAACGGGCAGGCGGCCACGCAGTAGCCGCAGCCGTTGCAGATCTCGTCCTGCACCACCACCGTCCCGAACTCGCTGCGGAAGAGCGAGCCCGTCGGGCATACGTCAAGGCACGCGGCGTGGGTGCAGTGCTTGCAGACGTCGGAGGCGATCAGCCAGCGGAAGTCCGGGAGGGTGCCGGTCGCCGCGGCCTCCAGCGCGGCGGCCTCGGCTGCCGCGAGGTCGAGCGTGCCGGGCCCGACCGGTACGGGTGTCCCCACACCCCCCGGGGCCGGTGAGCCGTCCACCGCCGGGGCGATGCCCACCTCGCCGATGCCGGCCGAGGCGCTGGTCCCCGGGCCGGTCAGGGGCAGACCCACCGGCGTTGCGTGCCGTGCGTCCTGCGCCGTGGCCCGGGGCAGGACCGCAGGCACCGGCGCCTCAGGACGCATCCCGGGAACCCCGAGCTCGACGAGGCGCCGGCCCGACTCGCGGGCGGCGGCGATCCGCTCGGCCGTCTGCTCCACGAACGCCACGTGCCGCCACGTGGAGGCGCCGAGACCCACCGTGTTGTCGTAGCTCGCACCAGTCAGCCCGAGGCGGTCCATGGGGAGCTGGTTCCACTCCTTGCACGCCACCTCGCACGCCTTGCAGCCGATGCAGATGGAGGTGTCGGTGAAGAACCCCTTGCGCGGCGGCGGGTCCTCCCACGCCGCGTCGACGGCGGGGTCGGTCGGTCCCGACAGCTGGTTGCGCCAGAAACTCATACCGACTCACCCGCCCCGTTGCGCGCGGGCTCACCCTCGCTGGAGCGAGGTTCGGCGCCGGGTGTGCGGCGCTCGTTGCCGGTCTCGACGGTGAGCCCCGCCCTCTGCTGGTAGTCGCGCACGAGCCGGACCAACGCCTCACCGCGTGGCCGGCGGCCGGGCACGATGTCACAGCTCGCCACCTTGCTCTCCTGGATGGACACGTTGGGGTCAAGGGTGATGCCGAGCAGATCGTTTGCGGAGTCGCCCTCGACGACAGCGCCCGTTCCGCCGACGGCCCAGTGATACGGGATGCCGATCTGGTGGACGGTGCGGCCGCTGATCTCCAGGGGCGTCATCCGCTCGGTGACCAGCACGCGCGCCTCGACCGCCCCACGCGGGCTGATGACCGTCGCCCAGCCGCCGTTGACCAGGCCTCGCTGCGTGGCCAGCGCGGGGCTGACCTCGACGAAGAACTCCGGCTGAAGCTCCGCGAGGTAGGGCTGCCAGCGGCTCATGCCGCCCGCGGTGTGGTGCTCGGTGAGGCGGTACGTCGTGAAGACATACGGATAGACGTCCGCGCCCTCCTCGCCCGCGCTGGGCGCCGTGAGGTTGTCGGCACGTGGGTAGACCCGCCGGGCGGGGGAGGCCTGCTGGTCGTAGAGCACGTTCTCGACCGGCGACTCCTGCGCCTCGTAGTGACTCGGCAGCGGCCCGTCGACCATGCCCTTCGGCGCGAAGAGCCAGCCCTTCCCGTCGGACTGCATGATGAACGGGTCGTCGCCCGCGAGACCCTGCGGGCCGCCGACGCCCGGCTCGGGCCGGAACGAGGGGGGCTTGTCGATGGGGAAGTCCGGCACGTCGTGGCCGGTCCAGCGCTGCGTCTCTTCGTCCCACCAGACGTACGCCTTCCGCTCGCTCCACGGCGTCCCGTCCGGGGCCGCGGAGGCGCGGTTGTAGAGGATGCGGCGGTTCATCGGCCAGGCCCAGCCCCACTCGGGGGCTACCCAGTTCTGCTGGGTGTCGGGCTTCTTGCGCGCAGAGGCGTTCATGCCGCCGGCGTAGACGCCCGAGTAGATCCAGCACCCACCCGAGGTCGACCCGTCTGCCTTCATCTCGGAGAACCCGTTCAAGGGCTGACCGGCCTTGTCACCCGTGAGATGCATCCCGTTGATCTCCAGGAGCACGGCCTCGGCGCTCGGCTCCCCACGCTCGTCCTCCGGGTAATCCCACACCAGGTCGAGCAGGGGCCGGTCGCGCGGATCGGTGGAGTCGGCGAGCCTGGCGCGCAGCTTCTTGCCCAGCTCGTGGAAGAAGTGCAGCTCGCTGCGCGCGTCGCCGGGCGGGAGGACGGCCTGCTCGTGCCACTGCAGCATTCGGTGGGTCTGGGTGAACGTGCCGTCCTTCTCCGCGTGGGCGGCCGCGGGCAGGAAGAACACCTCGGTGCCGATGTCCTCCGTGCGCAGCTCGCCGGTCGCGATCTCGGGGCCGTCCTTCCAGAACGTGGCCGACTCGATGAGGTTGGGGTCCCGCACCACGAGCCACTTCTGGTGGCTCAGCGCCCGACGCTGCAGGCGCCCGTGGCTGGAGCCGACGGCCGGGTTCTGGCCGAGGAGGAAGTAGCCCTCGACGGCGTCCTCCAGCATCGCCATCGCGGTCTCGTAGGTGTTGTGGTTGCCGGTCAACCGGGGGAGGTAGTCGTAGGCCCAATCGTTGTCGGCCGTGGCCGCGTCACCCCAGTAGGCCTTCATGAGCGAGGTGAAGTAGGCCGGCGCCCAGGTCCAGAAGCCCTTCTGCTGCGGGGAGAAGACGGCATCCAGGTATTCGGCCAGCGTGTCGTGCGTGCCGGCCTTCGGCATCGGCAGGTAGCCCGGCAACAGGTTGAACAGCGTCGGGATGTCCGTGCAGCCCTGGATCGAGGCGTGTCCGCGCAGTGCCATGATGCCGCCGCCGGGGCGACCAATGTTGCCGAGCAGCAGCTGCAGGATGCACGAGGTGCGGATGAACTGGGCGCCCAGGCTGTGCTGGGTCCAGCCGACCGCGTAGGCGAACGACGTCGTGCGGTCCGGGCCGGAGTTGCGCGTGATCGCGTCGGCGACGTAGTCGAAGTCCTCCCGGCTGATCCCGCACAGCTGCTCGACCAGCTCCGGGGTGTAGCGCGCGAAGTGCCGTCGCAGCACCTGGAACACCGTCCGCGGGTCCTGCAGCGTCTCGTCGCGGAGCACCTCGGCGTGCTCGAGTGCCGGCCCGCCCGAGCCGTGTTCGTCACCAGCGGCGCGCTCGCTCTTGTCGTCGCCGTGCTCCTCCGGCCCGGCCTCGCCGACGCCGCCGCCGTCGGAGGTGGCGTCGGCCCGCGCAGGGTCGGCGTCGCCCTTCTCGGCGTAGGCCCAGCTGCGCATGTCGTACGCGCCCGTCTCCGGGTCGTAACCCGAGAAGATCCCGTCCAGGTCCTCCACGTCGCGGAAGTCCTCACGGACAAGGGTCGCGGCGTTGGTGTACGCGAGCACGTACTCCTTGAAGTAGAGCTCGTTCTCCAGCACGTGCCGGATGAGCGCGCCCAGGAAGACGATGTCGCTGCCGACCCGGATCGGCACATGCCGGTCGGCCGTGGCCGACGTGCGGGTGAATCGCGGGTCGACGTGGATCACGGTGGCGCCGCGCAGCTTCGCCTCAGTCACCCACTGGTAGGCCACCGGGTGGCACTCGGCCATGTTGGAACCTTGGACGACGATGCAGTCACTGTTCGCCATGTCCTGGACGAACTGCGTGGCCCCGCCACGCCCGAACGAGGCCCCCAGACTGGGGACCGTGGCGCTGTGTCATAT
>CAKUSI010000280.1 GCA_934678955.1 uncultured Austwickia sp.
ACCTTGGTCCAGGCAGCATCCAGGCCCACCTGTCCGGCGTCGATGCCGAGATCGGCCAGCGACCACGTCTCGACCGGCTTCTTCTTCGCGGCCATGATCCCCTTGAAGGACGGGTAGCGGGGCTCGTTGATCTGGTCGGTCACCGACACGACCGCGGGCAGCTTCGCCTCCACGATCTCGGTGGCCACGTCCCCGTCGCGGCGGATCGAAGCCGTGCCCCCGGTGATGGTCAGCTCGGAGGCGAAGGTCACCTGAGGCAGGCCGAGGCGCTCGGCGAGCATCGCGGGGACGACCGACATCGTGCCGTCGGTCGACGCCATCCCGGTGAGGACCAGGTCCGGCGTGCCGATCTTCTTGATCGCCTCGGCGAGCACCAACGAGGTGGCCGGCGCGTCGGAACCGGCCAGCGCGTCGTCGAGCACGTGCACGCCCTTGTCGGCGCCCATCTGCAGGGACTTCTTGATCGCGTCGGCCGCCCTGGCCGGGCCCATGGTCACGACGGTGACCTCGCCCTCGCCGGCCTCCTTGATCTTCAATGCCTCTTCGACCGCGTATTCGTCCAGCTCGGACAGGAGCCCGTCCACCGCGTCGCGGTCGGTGGTCTCGTCACTCGTGAAGCCACGGTCGCCCTGGGCGTCGGGCACGTGCTTGACGCAGACGACGATGTTCATTCGTCCTCCTTCGTTTCCGGCCCGCCGCCGAGCGGTATCGGTCGGTTCGGCCCTTCCCGGTGATGCCCGGCGCGAGATCCGGGAGACGAGGACGCGAAGTCAGGAGGCGCCCACCATCACATCGACCTTACGCGGACGCACCGGCCGCCTCGACCCTTCTCGCCGTGACGGATCCCACAGGTCGGCGTCCTTCCTGACGCCGGCCACGCGTCAGGCCAGGAAGAGAACCAGAAGGAGGCATAGCACCGCGGCGAACAAGGGGTAGGCCAGCACCGCCCACCACAGTCCGGACTTCCCGCAGCGCGCGGCGGCCTCCCTCGCCCGGCGGCCCTGGGCCGCCTGCTCCTCCGGAGGGTTTGGGTCGGGGTCCGCGGGGCCCTTCGTGCGCACCGGCCAGATGGTCAGCAGGTAGTACGAGCCGGCGGCCGCCAGCACGACGGCGACGCCGACCGCGAACACCGCCTTCGCCTGCAGCCACAGCACCGGGGCCTCGAGCCGAAGGTGGCCCCACACGGCCGCGCCCAGGGCCAGGACAGCCATCGCCGTCGCGGAGCCCGACCACCGCCGGGGGGAGCAGAACCGGACGATCGCGGGCAGGAGGATCACCCCGAACAAGCACGCGATGGCCACCGCCAACACCGAGCCGCGGCTGACCCGCACGGGGTGGCCCTGCAGCAGCCCCGAGTATCCGGTGACCACCATCTGCGTCCCGATCGCGCCCGCGATCACGCTCCCGGCCGCGAGCGCGATGTCCCGCGGCGAGACCGGACATCGCTCGCGGGCAGGCGCAGGACGCTCGCGGTGACCCCGGGTGGGTCGGTCCTGGGTCAGGTATGGCGGCAGCTGCAGTCCGTCCGGATCGAGGGCCTCGTCGCTCGGGTGCCGTCCGGGGTCGTGGTTGTCCGGTGGCGAGGTCACGGAACTTCCTCCGTGTCCGGGCAGAGGAGGAGCGGCCGTTCGCTCAAGGACCTCAGCGGCCCGTGAACGTGGCCTTCCCCGGGCCCTGCTCGACGAAGGACGTCATCCCGATCTTCTGGTCCGCCGTGGCGAAGGTGCCCGAGAACTGCATGGCCTCGATCGCCATGCCGGTCGCGAGGTCCACCTCCAGGCCCTGATCCACCGCGCTCTTGGCCAGCCGCAGCGCCTGCGCCGGCCCGCCCACATACCGCTTCACCATCTTCAGCGCGGCCTCGTATGCCGCCCCCGGCTCGCAGACTCGGTCGACCAGGCCGATGCGCAACGCCTCCTCGGCGTCGATCTGCCGGCCGGAGAAGATCAGCTCCTTGGCCTTCGCGGGCCCCACGAGACGCGGGAGCCGCTGCGTGCCGCCCGCCCCGGGGATGATCCCCAGCATGATCTCCGGCTGCCCGAGCTTCGCGTTGGAGCCGGCCACGCGGAAATCGCACGCCAGCGCGAGCTCACACCCGCCGCCCAACGCGTACCCCTCGATCGCCGCAACCGTCGGCTTGCCGATCGCCGCGACGGCGGCCGTGAAAGCGCCGATCTTCTTGGCTCGCACCGACATCTGCGCGTACGACATCTCCTGCATCTCTTTGATGTCCGCGCCGGCGGCGAAGACCTTCTCGCCGCCGTAGACGATGACGGCGGCGATGTCGTCGCGCCCGTCCGCCTCCTCGGCCAGACCGGCGATCGCATCCTGGATCGCGCCGTTGAGGGGGTTCATCTTGGGGCGGTCGATGCGAATGGTGCCGATCCCCTCGGCCACCTCCAGGCGTACGAATTCACTCATCTGACGCGTTCCCCTCTTCGAAGACGTTGCGGCCGAGCATCAGCTCGTGCCACAGCTGGACGGCCTGGAGGATCATCTGCGAGGCGATCGACGTGTACATCCGGGTGTCGGCGCCTGCCGGGCAGATCTGCTCCATGGTCACGTACAGCGTGTCACCGTTGAGGCCCACCTTGACCGTGTTCAGGCGCAGCGTGAGCGCGTTGCAGGCGCGAAGCCGCGTCAGCTCCTCCTTCGGCAGTTCGTCGTCGATCTGCCATTGGCCGAAGACCCGCATCAACGGGACGTCGCCCTCGACGCAATGGATGAAGAGCTGCTGACCCTGGACCTTGAAGGCGACGTCGCCGTCGGGGTCGATGTCGGGGCGAAAACCCTCGTCCTGGAGCGCGTCGAGCACGCGGCCCCGCAGCGGGTGCTCGTCGGAAGGCGGCGGGAAGTTCGGCAGGGCGGTGGGATCGCTCATGTCCCTAACGTATCCGTGCCGCACCGCGCCCGACCACTTGCGACCCGCCGGGGTGGCGCTGGACGGCCGTCCGGCTTCGCGCCGCGGCATCCGGGCAAGACGCCGTCGCATGACCCAGGATTTTCCAGGAGGAGGCCGGTTCAGGTCGCCACGCGCACCGCCTCGCCGTGACTACGCTGAGCCAATGCTGCCCGCCCCGGATCTTCCTCCCCCGCTCGGTGTGACCCGGTCCGCGGAAGGGACCACGTTCGCCGTCTACGCCTCCGAGGCCGACCAGGTCGAGCTGTGTCTCTTCGACGACGGCGACGTGCGCGGCGAGAGCCGGCACCCGATGGCCCACCGGATGCACGGCGTCTGGTTCGTGACGCTGCCCTGGGTGAAGCCCGGGCAGCGCTACGGCTTCCGGGTGCACGGCCCCTGGCGGCCGGACGCCGGCCGGCGGTACAACGCCTCGAAGCTGCTGATCGACCCCTATGCCAAGGCCATCGACGGGACCCTGCAGCGGGTCCCGGCGGTCTACGGCCACTCCGTCGGCACGGACCTGACCGGACCCCCGGACCTGCGCGACGACCGGGACAGCGCGCCGTACGTCCCCCGTTCGGTGGTCATCGACGAGTCCTTCGCGTGGGGTGAGCGCACGAGGCAGCGGGTCCCGTGGACCCAAACGGTCATCTACGAGACCCATGTGAAGGGCGCGACGATGCGGCACCCGGGGGTGCCCGCGCACCTGCGCGGCACGTATGCCGGCCTCGCGCATCCCGCCTTCGTCGAGCACCTGCTCTCCCTCGGCGTGACCACGCTGGAGCTGCTCCCCGTCCAGGCCTTCGCCTCCGAGCAGCACCTCGCACTGTCCGGGCGCACGAACTACTGGGGCTACAGCACGCTCGGCTTCTTCGCGCCGCACGCCGCCTACGCCCACGCCACGGACCCGCAGGGCGTGGTGGACGAGTTCAAGACGATGGTGGCGACCCTGCACGAGCGCGGCCTGGAGGTCGTGCTCGACGTGGTCTACAACCACACGGCCGAGCAGAGCCAGCGCGGTCCGACCCTGTCCTTTCGCGGCGTGGACTGCGCGGCCTACTACCGCCTCGACGAGCGCGGCAACGACATCGACGTGACCGGGTGCGGCAACACCTTCGATCTGCGCCACCCCGTGACGTGCGGGCTGGTGCTCGATTCGCTGCGCTACTGGGTGGAGGAGTTCCACGTCGACGGGTTCCGGTTCGACCTCGCGGTCGCGCTGGCCCGCGGCCGCAGCGACGACTACAACCCCAACCACCCGTTCCTGGTCGCCCTGCGCACAGACCCGGTCCTCTCCCGCGTGAAGCTGATCGCCGAGCCGTGGGACGTGGGCATCCACGGCTGGCGGACCGGGCAGTTCCCGCCCCCCTTCGCGGAATGGAACGACCGGTTCCGCGACACGGTGCGCTCCTTCTGGCTGGGCGACCTCGCCCAGCACGAGTACACGGGCCACGGGGTGCGGGAGTTGGCCACCCGGCTGACCGGTTCGCAGGACCTCTTCGACCGCGACGACCGCGGCCCGCTCGCGAGCATCAACTTCGTGGCCGCCCACGACGGGTTCCCGGTCGCCGACCTGACCTCATACAACTGGAAGCACAACGAGGCCAACGGCGAGGACAACCGCGACGGGACCAACGACAACCGTTCTTACAACCACGGCGTGGAGGGGCCGACCGACCGGTCGGGCATCCTGGCGGCCCGACGCCGTTCGATGCGCAACCTGATCGCCACCACGATCCTGGCGATGGGCGTGCCGATGCTGAACGGCGGCGACGAGATCGGCCGCACCCAGCACGGCAACAACAACGCGTACTGCCAGGACAACGAGATCAGCTGGCTGGACTGGGACCTGGCGGACTGGCAGGAGGACCTGCTGGCCACGACCCGATACCTGCTCGAGCTGCGCCGGGAGCACCGGGTGTTCCGCCAGTCCTCGTTCGTCTCGCCGGAGCTGCACCTCGGCGACGGCCGCGGGGACGTGCAGTGGTTCGGCCGCCAGGGCAAGCCGATGGACCGGGCCGCGTGGGACGACCCCGCGTGCCGCGTCCTACAGATGCAGACGATCGGCGAGGACGTGGGCGGAGACAGCCTGCTGCTGGTCTTCCAGGGCAAGAACCGCCCGGAGACCGTGACCCTGCCGCCGCTGGACGACTTCGGGCACGCCTACGAGCTGCTGTGGGACTCCAGCTGGGAGCGACCGAACGCCCACTCGACGGCGCGGTTCCGCGCCGGTGAGACCCGGCGGGTCAGCGCCGCGACGCTGCAGGTGTACCTGATCGTCTGACACCCACCGCGCGCTGCGGACCACTCCCGCCGACGAGGGCCCCGTTCCGCGGATGAGGGCCCGCG
>CAKUSI010000281.1 GCA_934678955.1 uncultured Austwickia sp.
TGGCGGATGGCCGCCAGGGTGATGCCCGCGTCGGTGTCGATGTGCTGCTGCACCATCTGGCTGAAGTCCATGCGGTAGACGTGGTCGGCGCCCACCACCACGACGATGTCGGGCTCTTCCTCGTCGAGGATGTTGAGGCTCTGGTAGATCGCGTCCGCGCTGCCCATGTACCACTGCTTGCCCATGCGCTGCTGGGCCGGGATCGAGGCGACGTAGTTGCCCAGCATCGTCGACATCCGCCAGGTCCGGGTGATGTGCCGGTCGAGGCTGTGCGACTTGTACTGCGTCAGCACGATGACCTTGAGGTAGCCGGAGTTGACGACGTTGGACAGGGCGAAGTCGATGAGCCGGTAGATCCCGCCGAAGGGCACGGCGGGCTTGGCCCGGTCGGCGGTGAGCGGCATCAGTCGCTTGCCTTCACCACCTGCGAGGACGACGGCGAGTACCTTCGGGGGGCGCGACTTGGACCTCATACCCGCAACGTAACGCCCGGCGACCGGCGGTGGACTGCGAACGACACGCCGTGTTGGCCACATCGTGGGGAACGTGAGCTGACGGTGATGCGACGAGCACGTGGGGGCACGTCGGAGGCGGGTCGCAGCCGGCGGGCGAGAGCGCTCTCACAGGTGTGTCCAGGCCGGTCACCGGGCGGGCTCGAAAGGACTAGATTCGGGGCGTGCGAGTCGACATCGTGTCCAAGGAGTACCCCCCGAACGTGTACGGCGGAGCGGGCGTGCACGTCACCGAGCTGGCCAAGGCCCTGCGGGCGCGCGGCGACATCGACGTCCGGGTGCGGGCGTTCGGCGTCCCGGAGTCGGAGGCGGGGACGACCGGCTACCCGGACCTCGTGGAGCTGGCCGAGGCCAACGCCGCCCTGCAGACGCTCGGGGTCGACCTCACCATCGCGCAGGACTGCGGCGGCGCCGACCTCGTGCACTCGCATACCTGGTACGCCAACATGGGCGGCCACATCGCCTCCCTGCTGCACGGGATCCCGCACGTGATCTCGGCGCACAGCCTGGAGCCGCTGCGGCCGTGGAAGGCCGAGCAGCTCGGCGGCGGCTACCGGGTCAGCTCGTGGGTGGAGAAGACCGCGTATGAGGCCGCCGCCGCGGTGATCGCGGTGAGCGCCGGCATGCGGGCGGACATCCTGCGGTGTTACCCCAGCATCGCCCCCGAGAAGGTGCGGGTCGTCCACAACGGGATCGACTCGACCCTCTGGCAGGCCGACCACAGCGACGCCGCCAAGGACATCTGCCGCACGCACGGCGTCGACCCGGAGGCCCGGTCGGTGATCTTCGTCGGCCGCCAAACCCGGCAGAAGGGCCTGCCGTACATGCTGCGGGCCGCCCGCGAGCTGCCCGCCGACGTGCAACTCGTCCTGTGTGCCGGGGCGCCCGACACCCCCGAGATCGGCCGCGAGATCGCGGGTCTCATCGACGAACTCAAGGCGACCCGCTCGGGCGTCGTCTACATCCCGGAGATGCTGCCGCGGCACGAGGTCATCGCGTTGGAGAGCCACGCGACCGTGTTCGCCTGCCCGTCGATCTATGAGCCCCTCGGCATCGTGAACCTCGAGGCGATGGCCTGCGAGGTCGCGGTCGTCGCCACCCGCACCGGCGGGATCCCCGAGGTCGTCGTCGACGGCGAGACCGGCTGGCTGGTGGACATCGAGCAGGTGCAGGACGGAACGGGGACCCCGCTGGACGAGTCGAAGTGGGTCGCCGACCTGGCCGCCGCGATGAACGAGGCGGTCAGCGACCCTGGGCGCGCCCGCGCGTTCGGGCTGGCCGGGCGCAAACGGGCCGTCGAGCAGTTTTCGTGGACCTCGATCGGTGACAAGACGCTGGAGGTCTACCGCTCGATCCTCGGCTGAGCGCTCGCTGCCTGCCAGCCCGAGGCCGCTGTCAGCAGCGGTTGCTCGCCTGCAGCGCGTCCCAGTGCCACGATTCGGGCGCGTACTGCTTGATGCCGAACCGCCGGGCGTTGCGGTCGAGGAACCTCCAGGTGGGACTCCCGGAGTCCGTCGCACGTGTCGCGCAGGTGGACCCTCCCTTGCGGGAAGTGCCCGCGAAGTCGATCGCTGCGCCGAGCTGGTGCAAGGAGGTGCCTGGCTTGGCGACGAACGTGTAGTCGCCCTTGCGGCACAGGGCGTTCTCCTGGCACAGCGCCTGCTGGTGCTCCATGGTGCGGAAGCTGCTGGCGGCGGTGAGGCGGATGCCGCTGTTCTGGGCGGTCCGGAAGAGACCCGCGAAAGCGCCGGACACGCGTGCGTTCACGATCGCGTCCCCGTCGGCCCCGTTCACGAAGTACTTGCTGCCGCGCCTGCTCTCCTCGCTGGTGCTCGTCAGACCGGTGACGGCGCACAGGCGGGCGGGAATCTTCCGGCCCGCGGCGTAGGCGAGGCGCACGCCGAGGTCCCGTGTGCCGGCGGCACAGGGCACGGACGACGCGTCGTTGGTGATCGGCGCCAGGATCTTCCCGCCGCAGGGCCGCGTACGCGCGATCCCCATCCTCGCCAGCGTCGCCGCACCCGCCGCGCCATCCGCGGTCAGCCCGCGCGAGGTCTGCCAGCGCGCGATGGCCGCGCGGGTCCCCGGCCCCCCTCGGCCGTCCTTCGCGGCGCCCACCACCCCCTGGACCGCCTGCATCTGCGCGACGAGGCGTGCGCTGGTGCGCTCTCCGACGGTGCCGTCCGCGTCCATGCACTGGTCTGCCTGGAACCTCCGGACGGCGTCGCGGGTGGCGGGTCCGTTGGCGCCATCGACCGCGCTGTATGACAGATACCCGAGACCGGCCAGGTTGAATTGCTCCTGCTTGAGCGAGACGGCCGCCTGCGCCGGTGCCGCGCCGCCGACTCCCAGCGCGGCGGCGGCCGCCAACGCGACCACCGCCGCGCCGACGCGCGCTCGTGCGGGGGAGGCAGGACGTGCGGCACGCCGCCTCGCCTCACGTGGCAGGGGTGGGATGGGAGCGAGCTGGCGGATCATGAGCGTCCTCCTGGCGAGTACGTGCTGTCGGTCCAAGCGACCCCAAGCCGGGGTGCCACGCCAAGCCTCGGTCCCCCCATCTCTCGCGAAAAGCCGCTGGAGGACCGCGGTTTCGAAGTTTCGGGAAAATTTCGTCACCGTTGCCCACCCTCCGTCGCACCCGGTCCGCCATAGTGAGGGCGATGCACCCGCGAGACCAGCTCTACGCATCCCTGGCAGAGCTCGAGGCCAGGGCGTGCGCCGCCCGGCGCTCCGCCGGCCGCAAGAGCGGACGCGACGTCGCCGCCGCCCAGGCCTTGCACCGGTGGCGGGCACTGGCACCGGACGCCGTGGAGCTCAAGTTCTCCGGGGCCAACATCCGGTCCTGGCTGCACCCGGACGCGGACCGGCGCAGCGTGCCGAAGGATTTCGGCAAGCTATGGGCCCTCGTGTGCGTGTGGTCCGAGTGGTCCGGCGAACAGCCCGCAGCGGTGGTGGGCCAGCGGCCGCGGTGGGAAAGCGTATGGCGTCTTGCGCGCGAGGCGGATTCGCCCGCGACGCCGGCCCGTCTGCGCCCGTGGGCTGTGGCGAGAGTGGCGTTCACGGTCCTGGCCGGCGTCGTCGTCATCCTGGGCGCGACCCGGGCCGTCCGCCAGCCGGCGGAGGCGGATCCCACACCGGCCTCCGCCACCGTCGCCGGGACGTGCTACGGCGGAGCCGAGCAGGTGGCGATCCGCGACGGCCGGTCTGGGACGGCGATGGCGAGCGCTCGGTGCGCGGATGTCAACCTCCAGATCGCCGAGCGCTCCGGTTCCCTCACGGTGCGGGTGTGTTTCCAGCGGACGCTTGCCTGTCAAGACACGTGGACGGTGGTGCCCGACGACGGCCACTTCCACGTCGTCGCCCGGGACGTCCGCGACGGAGCGACGTTCTGGTTCGAAGAACGATCCGGGGCCATTCGGCAGGCCCGGCAGGCGTCGTGAGGCCCGTCGAAAACGCTCCGCGTCAGTCGCGGTCCTCGCCGCGGAAGCCGGCCAGATGGAGGGCCGCCACGCAGGTCGCCTCGGCGAGCATCCGGTCGGCCTCGCGGCGCAACCGGAGGAGTTCGGCGTGCCGGGCGGCGGTCGCCGTCAGGGTCGTGGCGTCCCGCAGGTGCGCCAGCGCGAGCGTGGTGATCTCGCCGAGCGTCCCCGCCTGCGCGATCACCCGGCGCGCGCGGTCGCTGAGCCCCTCCGGGAGCCCCCAGCGTCCGTTCATCAGCGTGGCCTCGGCGATCGCGCGGACCCCGTCGCAGGCCCACGGCTGGACGTCCAGCCCTTCGAACGTATGAATCGCGCCCGTCATGGTCTCGCGCAGCCGCCGGTCCACCTCGCGCAGGTCGAGCGCATCGACCGCGTGCACCGGGACGGGCTCGCCGTCGTAGGCCGCCCAGCGCACCGCGCCCACCCGGTCCGGCGAGCGATCCAGGTCGCCCTCGTCCGGTGGGCCGATCTCGCCCACGGTGGGTACCAGCACGTCGCCCAGTCCCGGCACGAAGACGCACTCCCCGGATTCGGTGGCGGCCGCGAGGACCTCACGGCCGCGCGGCAGGAGCCCCGGATCCCCTGGGTGAGGCAGCGCGACCAACACCGCCCGCTCGCCCAGCTCCCCCCAGGTGGCCAACCGCTCGATGCGGCCGGCGACCAGGTCCAGGTCCGGCATCGCCGCGTCGAGTGCCTGCCCGAGCGTCATCCGCCCCGCGAAGGCGGCGGTGGCCCACAGGGCCAGTCGGACGCTCACGGGCAACTCGGACACCCTCCCCATCGTAGGGGCGGGACTGCCGGGCATTCGCGCTTCCACCCTCCGGACCGTCGCGATCGGCCGCCGCCGAGGCGGACGGGGATGCCTCCCACTCAACGACGTCCGCGTGCCCTAGGGTCGAGTCATGAGTGACGTCCTGGACTTCGAGAGCGTGGGCGTGGTGCGGGGTGCCTCGACTCTCCTGGATGACGTCACCTGGCAGGTCGAGGAGGGGGAGCGCTGGGTCGTCCTCGGCCCCAACGGCGCCGGCAAGACGACGCTGCTGCAGCTGGCGGCGGCGCGAATGCACCCCAGCCGGGGGACCGCCACCGTGCTCGGGGAGCGGTTGGGCCGCGTCGACGTCTTCGAGCTTCGCCCGCGGATCGGCCTCGCCAGTTCCGCGCTGGCCGACCGCATTCCCGGCGGGGAGATCGTCCGGGACGTGGTGCTGACCGCCTCCTACGGGGTGGTGGGGCACTGGCGTGAGT
>CAKUSI010000282.1 GCA_934678955.1 uncultured Austwickia sp.
CCTCTCCCCCGAACAGGCCTTCCTCCTCCAGCCCGACCCGGACGAGGTCCGCCGCGACGTCGGCGCCCGCGGGCACCTCGCTCGCGCCCACCAGCTCCGCGAGCCACTGCGTCGGCGCGCGCATCAGATCTCCATCCCGAACTGCGCGGTGAACCGCGCGTCTCCCTCGACGATCTCGTGCATGTCGGCGACCGCGTTGCGCAGTTGCACCGTCCGGTCGATGCCCATCCCGAAGGCGAACCCGCTGTAGACGTCGGGGTCCACCCCGCAGGCCAGGAGCACGTTGCGGTTGACCATCCCGCAGCCACCCCACTCGATCCAGCCCGTCCCGCCGCACGTGCGGCAGGAGGCCTCGTCGTCGCCCGCGCGTCCCGCGCCTCGGCAGACCCAGCACTGGAAGTCCAGCTCGGCGCTGGGCTCGGTGAACGGGAAGAACGAGGGCCGCAGCCGGGTCGCCAGGCCCTGCCCGAACATGGCCTGCGCGAGGTAGTCGAGCGTGCCCTTGAGGTGCGCCATCGTCAGGTGCTTGTCGACCGCGAGCCCCTCCACCTGGTGGAACACCGGCGTATGGGTGGCGTCGAGCTCGTCGGTGCGATAGACCCGCCCGGGCACGGCGACGTAGACCGGCAGGTCCCGGTGCAGCAGCGAGGTGTCCAGGTGCAGCAGCGTGCGGGCCTGGACGGGGGACGTGTGGGTGCGCAGCACCAGCCCCGAATCGGGCGGGTCGACGAAGAACGTGTCCTGCATCTGCCGGGCCGGGTGGTCCGGCGCGAAGTTGAGCGCATCGAAGTTGAACCATTCGGCCTCGACCTCGGGGCCGTCCGCGATCTCCCAGCCCATGCCGACGAAGATGTCCTGGACCCGCTCGGTCACCAGGGAGATCGGGTGCCGGCCGCCGAAGGTGCGGTGGGCGGGCACCACGGTGATATCGATGGTCTCCTCGACGAGGATCCGCTTGTCGCGCTCCGCCTCCAGGACGCCCTGGCGTGCCTGCAGCGCCTTGGCGACCCGTCCGCGCGCGGCGCCGACCCGCTTGCCGGCCTCGGCCTTGGCGCTCGGGGGTAGCGCACCGATCTCGCGGTTGGCCAGCGCGAGCGGGCTCTTCTCACCCGCGTGGGCCAGGCGCGCCGCCTTGAGGGCGTCGAGGTCGGGCGCGGCATCGAACGCCGCGAGGGCGGCGGCCACGTCGTCCTCGATCCGCCGGGGATCGAGGGCGCTCACCTCGACCGGGTCGTAGTCGTTGTTCGGTCCAGACACTCCTCGATCCTAGTCAGCGGCCCGACGGCGACGCCGCCGGGTTTCGGCTCGCGGAACGCTCCCACCGGCGGGTCCCACCGCGCGATCCGTCGACCTGAACCGCGGCCGGTATGCGGCCCCTGGCGTGCGACGTCGCGCTCACCCCAGGTCCGGTGGCGGGACCGCGGGGACGGTGAAGCGGAACATGGCACCGCCTCCGGGCGCGTCGCCCACCGTGATGTGCCCCCCGTGCGCCTCCACGAGACCCTTCACCAGGTAGAGGCCGAGGCCGGTGCTGCCGCGTTCGGTGCCGTGCCAGAACTTCTCGAAGATCTTGGGCCGTAGGTCACCCGGGATGCCGGTGCCCTGGTCGGTGACCGTGATCGCGACGAAGGGCACGCCGTGACTGTCCGGCGGGATCTCCTCCGTCTTGATCGTGACCAGCCCGGCCCCGTGCATGAGCGCGTTCTCCACGAGGTTGGCGAGGATCTGGTCGAGCCGGTCGGCGTCGGCCCATACCTCGAGGCGGCCCCGGTCCGCCTCGAACCAGTCGAAGCGTTCCCGGTCGTGGCCGGCGCGCACCAGCCGAGAGACGTGCGAGGAGATCACGGCGCGGACGTCGAGCGGCCGCGGGGCCGTCCGCAGCCGGCTCGAGTCGAGGCGGGAAACGTCCAGCAGCTCGTTCAACAGCCGGAACAGCCGTTGGCTGTCGCTCGCGATCGTCTCGACCATCAGCTTGCGCTGGCCTTCGGTGAACCGCTCCCAGCGACGCAGCAGGGTGTCGGAGAAGGTCCGGACGCTGCTCAGCGGGGAACGCAGCTCGTGCGCGACGATCGACAGCAACTCGGCCGTCCCGGACTCCAGACGCTGCCCGTCCATGGGGACCCGCAGGAGGACTGCCGTGGCGGGCGGCGCGTGCCCGGGCGAAGGAATGAACGCGGTCGACACGAGGACGTGCCCGGCACCCGGCAGGGTGACCAGCTGCTCGCGCGGCGGCGCCGCGGGGGCGCGCGTACCGATCTGGACGTCCTCCCTCTCCCACCAGCAGGCCCCCGCGTCGTCCTCCAGCGGGACCGCGTCGCAGATCGTGAGACCTACCACGTCGTGCGCGGGCCGGCGAAGGAGCCTCGCGGCGCGGTCGTTCACGAACGTCACGCGACCGTCCGGGCCGACCACCACCACGCAGTCCGGCAGCGCGGCGAGGACCGCCGTCGCGTCGAGCGGGGTGTCGGCGCCTTCCGGGGAGGGGTGGGACATCACGTGCGCAGGCTACGCTCGGCGGCTGACGATGCCGAGGGGGGCAGTGCCGGAGATCACAGCGCCGAGGACGAGGCGTACAGGCACAGGGTCGCGGCCATCGCCAGGTTCAGCGACTCCGCCCGCCCGCGGATCGGGATCCGGACGACGTCGTCGCAGGCCGCCCGGGTGGCCTCCGGCAGACCCCAGGCCTCGTTGCCCAGCACCCAGGCGTGGGGCGCGGTCAGGTCGACGCCGTCCAGCGTGCGGTCCCCGGCTCCGTCGGCCGCATACGTGCTCACCCCTGCGGCGCGCAGTCGGGAAAGGAGCGGCAGGATCGGGACGCCCAGGACGAGCGGTACGTGGAAGAGGGAACCCGCCGTCGAGCGGACGACCTTCGGGTTGTAGACGTCGACGCTGGCGTCGGTGACGATCACGGCGTCGGCCCCGCACGCGTCCGCGCCGCGCAGGACGGTCCCGGCATTGCCCGGGTCCCGCACGTGCGCCAGCACGCAGAGCAGTCGCGGGCCGGCCTGGAGCACCTGATCCAGCGGGACCTCGAGGTGCCGACAGACGGCGATCGGCCCCTGGGGGTGTGCCGCGTCCGACATCGCGGCCAGCACGGGCGCGGTCACGGGGACGACACGTATGCCTGCCGCGCGGGCGGCCCGGGCGATGTCCCCGGGTCGGCCCTCCTCACCGCGTTCCACATAGAGCGCTTCGATCACGTCGGGCCGATGGACGACCGCCGCCTCGCACGCCTGCGGCCCCTCCGCGAGGAAGTGTCCGCGCTTGGAACGGACGGAACGCCGGGAGAGGGCCGCCACCGACCGGACCCGCTCGCTGCGGGTACTGGTCAGGACGGTGCTCTCCCGGCGTTCGTCGAATGCCGCGGGGCGCTGCCCCCTCACCTCGTCGCCGCGCCGGGGCGCCGGACGGCTGGCGTCAGGCGGCCGCACCGCTGGAAGCGGGAACGTTCTTCTTGGCGATCTCGACCAGCGCGGCGAACGCGGCTTCGTCGTTGACCGCCATCTCCGCGAGCATGCGGCGGTCGACGTCGATCTCCGCGACCTTCAGCCCCTGGATGAAACGGTTGTATGTCATGCCGTGCGCGCGCGCCGCCGCGTTGATGCGCTGGATCCACAGCCGACGGAAGTCCCCCTTGCGGGCCCGGCGGTCGCGGTAGGCGTAGCCGAGCGAGTGCTGGACCTGCTCCTTGGCCTTGCGGTAGAGCCTCGACCGCTGGCCCCGGTAGCCGCTCGCCCGTTCCAGGACGACGCGACGCTTCTTCTGGGCGTTGACCGCCCGCTTCACGCGTGCCACGTGATGCTCCTCACTTGCTGTTCGGGATGACCGTGCGGGATTACTTGCCCAGCAGCTTCTTGATCTTCTTGGTGTCCGGCTTGCTCACTTCGACGTCCCCCGCGATGCTGCGCGTGAAGCGGCTGGACTTGTGCTCCATCAGGTGGCGACCGCCGGCCTGCTCACGCATGACCTTGCCGGTGCCCGTGATGCGGAAGCGCTTCTTGGCGCCGCTGTGCGTCTTGAACTTCGGCATCTCGCCGATCTCCTTCTCGGTTCGTCCTGCCCGGGCTGTTGCCCGGCCAGGGGTGAGCAGTCGTGAGCGCCTGGAGCCGGATGCGCCCCAGGCGGTGCGGCCGTGATCAGGCCTTGGCGCGGGGCCTCGGCGGGGCCGGGACCGGGGTTGCTCCGGGGCGGGGCCTCGGAGCGGGCTTGGGGATGCCGGCGGCCGGAGGAACCGGCTTGGCGGCCTCCGCCGCGGCCGGAGGTGCCGGCGTCGCAGCGGGTGCCCGGGGGGGCTTGGGCGTGGCCGGCTTCGCAGCGGCCGGCGTCGGCTTCGCAGCGGCCGGCGTCGGCTTCGCCGCGGATCCCGGCGTCGGCGTCGCCGCGGCTCCCGGGGTCGGCTTCGTCGCGGGAGCAGGTGCCGGAGGAGCCGGGGCAGGTGTCGGAGCGACCGCCGCCGGCGCCGCGTCTGCCGGAGGGGGCTCCGCGGCCACCGGTGCCGGCTCCGCAGCCACCGGGGTGGGCGCTGCGGCCGGCGCGTCGGGCGCGAGTTCTGCCTCCCACTCCACGTCGGCCGAAGAGGCCTCCTCCTCGACGCTCTGCGGCGCTCGGTCGGTCTCGACCCGGCCTGCGTTGCGCTCCCGCTCGGCGTCGTCGCGACGCTTGCGCTGCTCCGCCTTGGCCTCGGCCTTCTTCTTGGTCGGGCCGAGGACCATGATCATGTTGCGGCCGTCCTGCTTAGGCGCGCTCTCCACGAAGCCCAACTCGACGACGTCCTCCGCCAGGCGTTGCAAGAGGCGAAAACCCAGCTCGGGGCGAGACTGCTCCCGCCCGCGGAACATGATCGTCACCTTGACCTTGTCGCCCGCGGAGAGGAAGCGCACGACGTGGCCCTTCTTGGTCTCATAGTCGTGCGGGTCGATCTTCGGCCGGAGTTTGATCTCCTTGATGACCGTGTTGACCTGGTTCTTGCGTGCCTCGCGGGCCTTCAGCGCGGCCTCGTACTTGTACTTGCCGAAGTCCATCAACTTCGCCACGGGCGGCTTGGCCATGGGGGCCACCTCGACGAGGTCGAGGTCCGCCTCTGCGGCGAGGCGCAGGGCGTCCTCGACGCGGACGATGCCGACCTGCTCCCCGTTGGGTCCGACCAGGCGCACTTCGGGGACCCGGATGCGGTCGTTGATGCGCGGTTCGCTGATGGCGTACTCCTTTGCT
>CAKUSI010000283.1 GCA_934678955.1 uncultured Austwickia sp.
CCTATGCCTACAGCATCCAGGGTGACGGTGCCGAGGATGACGATGAGCGCATTGTTAGATTTCATACACGGTGCCTGGAGCCCAAGCAAAACAAGCCTCCCTGTGCCCGACACCCCTGCGGTAACTCGACCACTCCGGCCGTCGATCGTGGCCTCGTTCACGCGTGTCTGGACCATCGCGCGCTCGTCCTGAACCCCGGCCCGTCCCCGAGACGCACAGCGCCCGGTCCCGTCACATCGGGCGAGGGGCGATCTGATTGTGGAGAACAGGCATCTGTCGACGAGGTGCGTCAGCGCTGGATGAGGATGGGGACGCGCGCGAAGTCGGGGTCTCCGCGCGGAGACGCCCCCATCACCAGCACGTCGCCCTGGACATCGAGCCATGCGAGGATGTCTCGGGCGTTGGACCGAAGCAGCGCCATGGTGCGCATGGGACGCTCACAGCGTGGGCAGGATTGGGGGTCGTAGCCGAAGGTGCGCTTGATGAGGTCAGCCCAGCGGCGCCACCGGACGGGCGGGAGGGGAGGCATCGTGGCGTCGGTGTCGGGCCGGGGCGGCGCCGGACGTCCTGGGACGATGCGTGCCCGCCATCGTGCCGCGGGCGCGAGGACGGCCCGCGTTCGAGCTGCGGGACCTCGGACCGTTTCCGGGTCTCGTGAGCGGCGGCGCGCACGCGGTAGCCGGCGAGGTGTATGAGGTCGACGAGGCGACGCTCGCCGCGCTTGACCGGCTCGAAGGGCATCCGCGCTTCTACCGTCGCACGCGCATCGCGCTCGACGACGGGTCGCTCGTCCAGACCTACCTCCTCCCGCCCGAGCAGGTCGAAGGTCGTCCGGTCATCGCCTCGGGCAACTGGCGCTCGCGCCGAAAGGAGACCGCAGCATGAAGATCGTGATGAGAGACGGGCGCGTGTTCCAAGGCACGGCCCTGCAGATCGTGAAGGCCATGCAGGACATCGCGTTCGGCGTCGAGGACTTCACCGTGCCGAAGTACATCGCGTGGGTCGTCGCCAACGCGCGCAAGTTCGAGGAGGTCGAGCTCGACGTGAAGGGCGAGACCGACGAGGAGCTGGCCGCGTCGCTCGTCGCCGAGATGCTCCGCACCGGGCTCACGGCGAAGGGGTAGGCAGAAGGCCTCCACGCCCGACGCGCGCGGAACGTCGCGTGTTCTCGCGCGAGGTCGAATCCTCGGATCTTCGCCTTGCTACGTGCGCGAACGGAAGCCTGTATGTCCTCACGCGACGGGCACGGGGCTCGCCGCGAAAGCGAGGACGACGACGATGAGGATCAAGAGCACCACCGCCTTCCGCGCCTACGCCGACGCGCGCGCTAAGCGCGCCATCGAGCAGGCGGCAGCCACCGCGCGCTTCATGGTGAAGTCGGTGAACAAGGACGGCTCGATCAGCCGCATGGCGCCCACCAGGAACGACTGGAAGTACGACGCGTTCGCCACCGCCGAGGACGCGGAGAAGCGCCGCGCCCAGCTCGAGGCGATGAACCCCGGCTCGCGCTACGCGGTGGTCGCACTCTGACGCGCGCCACGGGCGCCGACGTTGGCCCACGTGGCCGAGTCACGCAGCCCGGCGTCGTGCCCCCACGCGAAGGGCCACGGGCGCGCCCGGCGCAACGTCGTCGCGGCCCATCGCCGTGTAGGCGCCCGGCCTCCAAGTGCCTGAAAGAACATCGATAATCGACATCCGTCCGCCTTGCTATGGGTCGAAACGGAAGCCTGTATGTCCTCACGCGACGAGCACTTCGCACGACGCGCCACGGAGGAGAAGAGCACGCAGGCGACGACGACGGTGAGCCCCAGTGCCCTTGGGGAAGCGGAGCGCGATCTGCGCTCGGCACGGCGAGAGCCGCTGCCGAAACGGCCGCGCATCCGCTAGACAATAACCGACGCGTCGGTTATATACTCCGGCCACACCCTCGTATGGAGCGTCCATGACCCTGACCGCCGACACCGCTGCCGCCGACACCGCCGAACTGCGCGCGCTCGCAGCCCGCCACGGGCTTCGGCTGCAGGGCCCGCTGACCATCAACGAGCTCGGGCTCGACTACCAAATTGTGATCTCTGCCGTCGAAGGCGGGACCCGGTGGGTATTGCGCATCCCTCGCCGTGCCGACGTGAGCGCCAAGGTGGAGAGGGAGGCGCGGGCGCTGGCGATGCTCAGGCGGCACCTGCCCTTCGCCGTGCCGGACTGGCGCATAGCAACCTCCGAGCTCGTCGCCTACCCACTGCTCGAGGACTCAACCGCGATCATCGTTGAGCCGGGCTCCACCATGCCCGAGTGGGTGATACCGCAGGACTCCGAGGTGTTTGCGAGGAGCTTCGCGACGGCGCTCGCCGCCCTGCACGCGGTGCCAGTCGCCGCAGCCGAGGCTGCCGGAATGCTCGTGCGCACGCCGGCGCAGGCCCGTCAGAAAGTGGCGGACGACATCGACCGCGTCCGCCGGGAACTCGAGGTGAACGGGAAGCGACTTCATCGGTGGCAGCGCTGGCTGGACGACGACTCGTCGTGGCCGGACTTCTCCGTACCCGTGCACGGAGATCTCTACGTGGGCCATGTACTCGTCGACAAGAGCGAGCGCGTGACGGGGATGATTGATTGGAGCGAGGCCCGTGTGGATGACCCCTGCATCGACATGACCTCGCACCTGATGGTGTTCGGCGACGCGGGTTTGGCGAAACTCCTCCTCGCGTACGAGGCGGCTGGTGGGCGGACGTGGTCGCGGATGGCGCACCACACTGCGGAGCGGCTTGCGGTCTGGCCGGTGACCTACGCCCTTTTTGGCCTGGAGTCGGGCAACGAGACTCACCTCTCCACAGCGAAGACGCAGCTCGCCGCAGAGGAATGAGGGAACGTCGACATGGGCCGCTGGTCACGCTGCTCGCGGCGGTCTTCCTCTTCCGGATTGGCAATGCGGTGGCGACACTCGCGCTGCCATGGTTCGTCCTGTCGCACACGGGGAGCGCTTCCTGGGCGGGCATCACGGCCGCGAGCAGCGTCGTCGCCACAATTCTCGGCGCGTGGGTGGGCGGTGGCCTCGTCGACCGGTTCGGGCGCGCGCCCCTCGCCTTGATCTCGGGCGTGTTGGGTGGCGCCGCCATGGCCGGCATTCCAGTTCTCTACGCCCTCGGCGCGCTCTCCAACGTTGCACTGCTCGTCTGCGTCGTGCTCGGCGCCGTATTGGACGCGCCCGGGATGGCCGCGCAGGACAGCCATCTGCCCGAGCTTGGCCGCATCGCAGGGCTCTCCGTCGAGCGCGTGTCGTCGCTGAAGGCGGTGATGGGCCATATCGCGGTCCTGGGTGGACCGGCGCTGGGGGGCACGGCGGTCGGCCTGCTCGGTGCTGCGCCGACGCTCTGGTTCACGGCCATCTGTTCCATGCTTGCGGGTTTTCTCGCAGCGTGGGTGCTCCCCGGACCAGCCAAGCGGACCACTGCGACGGCGGAGGACCTCTCCATGAGCGCCGGTTCGGCCTTCCTCTGGCGTGAACCCCTGCTGCGCCCTCTGCTCGGTCTCGTGATGCTCTTCGCGGGCATCGCCGGCAGCAACGGCAGCGTCATCCTGCCGGCGCTGTTCCTGGATGTCGGGCGCCCAGCGGCAGATCTCGGATTGTTCTCCTCGGCGATGGGTGCCGGGGGCCTCGCGGGCATTGCCATCCACGCCACCGCCGGCGCGCGGCTGCCACCGCAGGTCTGGCTGGCGGTGGCATTCTCGGCCTTTGCCGGCGCTTCCCTCATCCTCTCGCTGCTGCCGGGCGTGCCTCTGCTGGTCCTGCTGGGCGCGCTAGTGGGCTTGTTGACCGGTCCAGTCTCGCCGATCCTCAACGCCGCCATCTACAACCGCACTCCGTCGGCGCTTCTCGGGCGGGTGCTCGGCGCGATCTCGGCGGTGATGCTGTCGGCCGCGCCGGCGGTGATGCTCGCGGCGGGTGCGCTCGTCGACGTCACTGGTCCGGGCCCCGGCCTCGTCGTGTCCGCCGGGTTCGCGGGGGGCGTGGCCCTGCTCACGCTTCGCCTCCGTTTCGGACCCCTTGCCGCGCTCGAGCTTCCGACTGCAGATCGTCCTGGCTCCGCAAGAGGTGAACGCTGATGCCGCGCCCCAAGCTCAAATCCGATGACGAGGTCCTCGAGGCCGCCACCGCCGTTCTCAAGCGATGCGGTCCCATCAATTTCACCCTCAGCGAAGTAGCGAACGAGGTGGGTCTCTGGCGCGCGGCACTGATCCAGCGCTTCACCAACCGCGACACGCTGCTCGTCCGGATGATGGAGCGCAGCGTTGGGCAGGTGAGGGTTCACCTCGACGCGATGCCGGCTGGCGCGGGGCCGGAGGGCCTCTGGGGCTTCCTGCAGGTGCTCGTTCGCAGCATGAACACCCGCTACGACTTCTCGGTGAACTTCCTCATCTCCTGGTACGAGCTTCAGGTTCCTGAGCTTCGCAAGCTGTCGATTGAGCGGAGCCGCGCGGTGGTGGATGGGATCCGCAAACGCCTGCCGCCAGGGACTCCCGCCGGGGCGGAGCTGCTCCTCCACTCGATCATCGCGGGCGCGACGACGCAGTGGGCGACCGATCCGCACGGCGAGCTGGCCGACCATGTGCTTGCTCAGATCGCCGCAGCACTGCGTCTGATGTTCCCCGGTCACCAAGGCTTCCGCGGGTCGCCCGCGAGCAGGAGGCCCAAGGCACAGCGCACCTGACACGCGCGGCAACGTGAGCAGCGAGGACGACCTCGCGCCCGCAGATTCGCAAGCGCGGTCAAGCTCGCGCGACCAGCTCTCCACGCGCGAAGGCGGGCAACCGTTCGTCGCTCCTCGCGAGCCGTCGCCCCGATGATGAACAGGCTCGCCCCCTTCGCAGACGCCGAAGCTGTTGACCAACGGGGCCGACTGTTGATCGCCGGGTACGCAGTTAAACGCCTCTCGGCTTCTCTCTCCCCAGAGCCCAAGCAAAACAAGCCTCCCTGTGCCCGACACCCCTGCGGTAACTCGACCACTCCGGCCGTCGATCGTGGCCTCGTTCACGCGTGTCTGGACCATCGCGCGCTCGTCCTGAACCCCGGCCCGTCCCCGAGACGCACAGCGCCCGGTCCCGTCACATCGGGCGAGGGGCGATCGCTTCCATTCAGGTCGAGGTGGCCCGGCTCCATGCACCGCGACGCAACGCGGGGAGGCAGACAAGGTATAGGGCGGC
>CAKUSI010000284.1 GCA_934678955.1 uncultured Austwickia sp.
GAGCTACACCCTGAACCAGGGCGATGTCCTTCAACTTGCCAGCGCGGACATCACGTCGTGCGTTTCCGGAGGAACGACCTCCGGGGCATGCCAGCCTGGTGACATGACCCACTGCCGAGTGCCCGATCAGTTCGACCTGACCGGTACCAGCATCACCGCCACGGGCCCCGTCATGGTCATCGGCGGCCACACCTGCGCGTTCATCCCCTTCAACCGCTTCGCCTGCGATCACATCGAGGAGACCATCTTCCCGCTCGAGGCGTGGGGATCGGACTTCGCGGTCTCCATGGCCCAGCCGCTGCGCGGCGAGCCCAACGTCATCCGCGTGATCTCGGGCGCGGACGGCAACACCATCACCTTCGATCCCGCGTCGGTGCAAGGACCGACCACACTGAACCGTGGCCAGGTCCTCGAGTTCGAGGCGCGACAGGACTTCCGAGTGACCGGCAGCGGCCCGATGACCGTCGCGCAATTCCTCGTTGGTCAGAACTACGACGGCTCGGTCGAGGTAGACGGCGCCGGCGACCCGGCGATGTCCTTCGCGATCCCCACTCTGCAGTTCCGCGACGAGTACACCTTCCTCGCTCCCGCCACGTTCGAGCAGAGCTTCGTGAACGTCGTCGCGCCGGCGGGCGCCGTGGTGATGCTCTCGAGCAACGGCGGCCCCCCGACGCAGGTGACCGGCTTCACGCCGATCGGCGCCTCGGGCCTCAGCGCGGCGCGCCTCTCGATCCCGGGCGGCGCCCACCGCATCACGTCGACCGTCGGCTTCGGCATCGTGGTCTACGGATACGGCTCGTACACCAGCTACATGTACCCGGGCGGCCTGAACTTCGGCGACATCAACCCGCTGATTTGACGACCAGGTCAGCTGCACGGCTAGTGCTGGTACCCGCGCCCGGAGGTTCCATCCGTCGTGGGACGTGGGCGCGGGTGCCATGAGGCCCGAAGTGCGTTTCGGCTCCTGGCCGAGGACTGAATTCGGGCCAGGAGGGCTAGCGCGGAATCGGCGGGGTGGTCGGTGGCAGGTCTACGACCCTTGACGGCACCGTGATGGTGCCCGTGTCGCCCGTGCCCAGAAAGTTGTCGACTGTCGATCCCCAGCACAGCAGGTCCCCTGTTGCGGCCGAGGCACACGTGAACGTGTAGAAGGGTCCAAATCCGGCCCCGATCTCTCCCGTGGCGATCGAAGCCGCGTCGGTGATCCCGGGCACCTGACGCGCACGATGGATTTGAGCTTCGTCGATGATGGGCGGGGTGGCCCCCCAACAGTACACGCGCCCATCGGCGACCACGGCGCAGGTGTGCGCGAATCGGATCACGGGACCGCCTCCGAAGTTCGTGTAGGCCACGCTGGATGTGTCGGAAGCAACGGTGCCCATCGAGGGAAAGTCGAGGACTCGCCCTGGGAAGACAGTGAGACCGAAGGTGCCTGGGAATCGTCCGGCTTGACCTCGATGGTTCTCTCCCCAGCACCAAAGCTCAGTCGGTGTGCCGGCGCACGGCGTGCGGCTACCGCCTCCCAGGTAGCTGACACCGGCTGTGACCGTCACCGTCACAGCCGTGGCTGACTGCGCGGGGACCGTCACCCCGAACTCCTGGCTCGTGTTGTCTCCCCAGCACCGGATAGTGCTCCCGTCGCGAGCGCAGGTGTACAGATATCCAGCGGATACCTGGTCCGCAGCAACCCCGACGACGCGAACCGGCGTGGAGCGATCCGTCAGGGTGCCGTCGCCGAGCTGGCCATCGGTATTCTGGCCCCAGCAGTACACCGCGCGGGCCGAGTTGACTGCACAAGCGTGCCGGCTACCCACGGTCACTTGGACGGTGGTTCCAGGGACCGCCACGAGCGTGGGCGTCGCGCTCGTCGCGCCGGTGATGAGGTTCGCCCCCCAGCAGTCGACCTCGCCGGTCAACCGCACGGAGCACGCCGTTCCTCCACCGACCGCGATGTGGGCCGAGGTCGTGATTCCAGCGATCGCCGTGGGCGCCGCTGTCCACGACCCGCCGCGACCCCAGCAGAAGACACGTCCGGTGGCGTGGCGGGTGCAGACGACATTCATCCCCGCCGCGACCTGGACCACCCGGTCCTCACAGGTGCCCGCGTCGCAGGTCCAGCCGGCCGGGCACACGAGCCCGCATGCTCCGCAGCTGTCCGGCCCCGGCGGCGCATCCTCGTCCACCATCGTGTCGCAGTCGTCGTCGCGCTCGTTGCAGGTCTCGAGGGCGCTCGGGTTCACCGCGATCTCGCCGTCGTCGCAGTCAGTGCCGCTCGCGACATAGCCCTCCGGTTGCACGCACGCCTCCATCGTGTCCGCAGGGTCGCCGAAGAGGTCGCCGTCGGCGTCGCGGTAGAAGGTGGCGCGCACGTGCTCGTCGATCATTCCGTCGCAGTCGTTGTCGATGCCGTCGCAGACCTCGGGCTGGCCCGGGTTCGCGGCCCGCTCGTCGTCGTCGCAGTCGATGCCGCAGAGGAGGGCGCCGGTCAGCTGCACGTTGCAGCACATCGTCGAGACGTATCCGTCGCCGTCGCGGTCCGTCTGCGCTGGCCCGGCGAGCGTATTCGGGCGGCAGTCCTCGTCGCGGCCGTCTGCGTCGCACATCTCGACGGCCCCCTCATGGACGAGTGGGTCGTTGTCGTCGCAGTCGTCGCCGGCGCAGTTGATCGCGCGATGCCCGTCATCGTCCACGTCGGGGTTGGTATCGCAGTCGCTGAGGCAGCGCCCCATCACCTCGTCACACGTCTGGGTGGCGCTACAGCGGGGTGTTCCCGGGGTGCAGCCTCGTTCATCGGCGGTGGGATCGCCCGGGACGCAGAGCTCCGGGCCATCGCAGTACCTGCCGTTGTCGCAGTGAGCATGCGCCGCGCAGGCAGTGACCACCGACGCGTCCCGGCCGCCATCTCGTTCGTCGGTGCTGCCATCGAGTGGCGCCGCGGGACCGCCGCAGCCGAGCCACAGCGCAGTGATGAATGAAGCAATCGTATGAACGGATCTCATCGCGTCCTCCCTCCGAGGTTGAACAACGTACCCCTCATCGGAGGGTCCACGCGAGCGTTGCGTGGGAGCGGCGCTTTTCTCGCGGCGCTCAGCGCTTCGCGAGGCGGGTGCGCAGGCCGATGGCGACGTGGACGAGGGCGCTCGCCGCGCCTCGGGGGAGGCTCGTGTTGACCATGTGCGGGGCGAGGAGGCTGGCGGTCGCCGCTCCCCCGAGGCGCCTGGTGAGCGCGCGGGCAGCCGCCGCGCTCACGGCGCCGATGGGGTCGGTGCGGAGGCGGGTCAGGACCTGCGCCGCGAACGTGTCGCCGGTCTCGGCGGGGTAGGTGAGGGCGTAGCGCGCGGCGCGGCCGAGGCCGTGCTGCTCGAGGTGCTGCGCGACGGCGGCGGGGACGAGCGAGAAGCGGCTCGCCACCGCCGAGAAGTCGCGCAGCTGCGGCTCGTGCTCGGCGCCGTGGCGGCCCTTGGCGAAGTTGCCGACGAGGTGCGCGTAGAGATCGATCGGGGACGGGAGGACGACCGCCGCGTCGAAGAGGGTCGGCTCGAGGGTGCCCCGCGCGAAGAGGTGCGCCGCGTCGAGCGCGTAGAGGCCCGGCGAGAAGAGGCGGCGGTGGACGTCGACCTCGAGGCGCGCCCGCGGGCCCTTGGTGGACGCGCCCGCCCGGCCCTCGGGGTTGATGCGGTGGCCGGCCGCGCGCAGCGCCGCGATCGCGTCGTCGTAGCGGCCCGGCGGGATCAGCACGTCGGCGTCCGAGAGGACGCGATCGGCGGGATCCTGATAGACGAGGTGCTGGAGCAGCACGCCCTTGAGCGGCATCGGGATGATGCCGGCCGCGTTCAGGACACGGACCGCCGTCGTGAAGTCGTGCCGGGCGACGAGCGCCGCCGCGAGCCGCTCGGTCCTCCCCGATCGCAAGGCGGGCTCCATCCGATCAAGAGAGCGCCGTTCGGCGCCGAGAGCAAGCGGGTAGTCGTCGGCCGAGCGGAGCGGATCCGCCGTGAGCCGAGGAAGCCTCTATCGAGAGCTGCCCGGAGTTACCTCGCTCGGGGAACGCCGAGCGGAGCGGTTCTCCGCTCAACTGGACACCGGGGGCGGGAAGCGCCTACGGGTCGGGACGGCCGCTCCCGCTCGGCCGCGCGCGCCTTCGCGCGCGCCAGCAAACTCAGCCAGCGCCGATCCACTTGGCGAGGATGGCGGTGATGTTGTCGGGGCCGCCGTTCGCGTTGGCGCGCTCGATGAGGCGGGACGCGCCCTGCTTGAGATCGTTGGTGCCGCTGGCGAGCTCGAGGATCTCCTCGTCGCTCACGGGGCCGCAGAGGCCGTCCGAGCAGAGGACGTAGAGGTCGCCGGGCTGCGGGTGGTCGAGGCGGGTGTCCACCTTGACCGTGTCCTTCATCCCCAGCGCCCGCACGATGACGTTCTTGTGCGGGAAATTCGCGATCTCCTCCTCCGTGAGGCGCTTCATCTTGATGTAGTCGTTGAGCAACGAGTGATCGTCGGTCAGCTGCTCCATCTTGCCTTCGCGGATGCGGTAGACGCGCGAGTCGCCCACGTGGGCGATGAGGACGCCCTCGTCGATCACGAGGATCGAGACGAGGGTGGTGCCCATGCCCCGGAGCTTGGGCTCGCGCGCCGCGGACTCGTGGATCCGCAGGTTCGCGAGCTTGATCCCGGTGATGAGGCGGTTCTCCTCGTACCCCCGGGCCTTGTCCATCTTGTACGGCCAGGTCGCCTCCGGGTCGGCGCTGGTCGCCTTGAAGAACTCCCGGAGGGTGTCGATGGCCATCTTGGACGCGACCTCGCCCGAGGCGTGGCCGCCCATCCCGTCGGCGACGAGGTACAGGCGCTCCTCGTCGATGACCTCGAACGCGTCCTCGTTGTGGGTCCTCTTCATCCCGACGTTGGTTTCGCCGGCTACGAGGACGCGTGCGCTGGAGGCCACGGGCTAAATCCCTCCGGAGCTCTCGGCGCTGGGGGGCGCCCCCAGGCTCGAATGCGAGAGCGACGCTAGCAAGCGGCCCGCGCGACAGTCAACGCTTTTACCGCAGCGGCGCGCGATGCCCCGATCACATCGGTCGCTCCGCTGCGCGACGGCAGCCCCGGGGCTCCTCATGAGAGCGCGCTCCCGCCCGAGCGGGGGGCGACGTCGGCCGCCTGGACCGGCGGCGCCCACTGGCGC
>CAKUSI010000285.1 GCA_934678955.1 uncultured Austwickia sp.
CTAGGGGCGGTGGACGCCCCGATGGCGCGTAGATCCGGACCGGGCCCGGTCCGTGTATCTTGGGCGCCGGGGGATCGAGCGACGGGACTTCTGGATCGTCACGGTACGAGAGGAACCTATGACGAGGCGACCGCCTGCGAACCCGCCTATGGTCGACATCGACGTGATTATCCCGGTGCATTCCGTTTCACGGCCGTTGCGCAGGGCTGTGGACAGCGTGTTGTCGGGGGGCCTCCCGGGCGTGAAGGCGCTGGTGATCTGTCACAATCTCTCGCGCGAGGAGATCATCGAAGCATCCGGGCTGACGCCGTCCGCGGACTTGGAGTTCCACGAGTTCCGCGACTCCATCCGCTCTCCCGCAGGCCCGCGGAATCACGGCATCTCCGTCTCTCGCGCCTCCTACATCGCCTTCCTGGACTCCGACGACCTGTTCGACGCGGACGCGCTGCGGCTCTGGGCGGACGAGGCCGGTGCCCATGGGCATCCGGATCTCCTCGTCGGCCAGGTCCATTCCGAGCAGGCGCGGTTCTTCTCCACGCCGTGTCCGCGCGTCGGGCGGCGCACGGGGCTGCGCCCGCATCGCGATCTTCTCAACGATCGGACAGCCCCGCAGGGGGTCCTGGTTCGCAGGCAACTCCTGCGCCCCCCGGCCTCGCCGCGGTTTGATTCCCAGGTCCCGATCGGAGAGGACCTGGTGATCGGGCTGTACCTCTGGAACGCCGCTCGCAGCGTCGTCTACTCGCGGTTCCGCGCGGGATATCAATTGAAGGCGGACGCCGACGATCGGCTCACCTCTGCGAGATATCCCCTCAGCACGACGCTCTATCCGGTCCGTAACCTCCTCGAGCAGGATTGGCCGTACGCGCTCGATGCGAAGTCTCGCGGCGCTCTGGCGAAGAAACTGATCCGCTTTGAACTGATGGGCCTTTCGCTCGGGTTTGCGCGCGAGAAGCGACTGGGACGCGGTGAACTGGCGCAGATCAGTGTCGTGTTGCGCATGATCGAGGACTTCTACCCCGCCGCGTCCCTTTCCCTTCCGCTCTGGGAGAGCAGATTCGTCAAGTACGTGCGAGACGAGGACCACGACGGCCTCCTCGGCATGCTGAACATCAGGTCCAAGTGGGCCCGGATCGTCCAGGGTCTGCTGCCCGGGAACCTGTTGGGCGTGTGTGCGCCCGAGCAGGGCTACATCAGGGCCTTTCGCACGGTTGTCGGCGGCAGGTTGCTGCGCGGGTCGCGCGGGATGCCGTGATGAACCCCGGAGAAGCAGGTGCCGTCCCACATGTCCCGCTATTCCCCCTTTCCCACGGAGCCCTCTGACATATGAAGATCCTCATCAGAACCCTCCCGCTGCGGCGCGGCAACTACGGCGGCATCCTGCAGGCCTGGGCCTTGCAACAGGCGCTCAAGGACCTGGGCGCGGACCCGTTCACGGACCGATCTGACAGGCCGGCGAAGCTCGTGCCGTACACCGCGCGAGCGGTGGCGCGCCCGGTGCGCAATCTCCTTCCGAGCGGCCTGAACATCCTGCCGGGGGACGCCCGGTGGCGGGGCGACGCGCGCGTCCGCGGTTTCGTGCACGAAGAGGTGGCGACGACGAGCCTCTTCCCCCCGTACACGAGAAGGCCGCGGACCCGGGTGCTCAAGGAGTTCGACGCCTTCGTCGTCGGCAGCGACCAGGTGTGGCGCTCGGCCTACGGAGATGTTCCTTCCTATCTGCTCGATTTCCTCCCGGAGGGCGACGGGAGGCGCAAGGTCGCCTACGCGGCGTCGTTCGGATCGACGGAGGCCAATGCGTGGTCGCCCCAGATGGTGACGACGGCGTCGGAACTCATGGGCCGGTTCGACGGGCTGAGCTGTCGCGAGGAGTCAGGAACGCGGTGGATCAGGGAGCATCTGGGGCTCGACGCCGACACGATGCCGGATCCGACGCTCCTCCTCGCACCCGAACGCTACGAGCAGCTGATCCGACGCACCGGCGCCTCCCGGGGCACGCCGGCCGGACGGTACGTCCTCGCCTATGTGCTCGACCGGAGTCCGGAGTTCTCGAGGGTGATCCAGGGCGTCGCGGATGAGATGGGGGCAGAGGTGCTGGAGATCGGCAACGCCGACGGCAAGGGAGGCGCGGGGACGCGTCCCTCTCCCGCCGAGTGGCTCAACCTGATCGCGAACGCTCAGCTCATGGTCACCGACTCGTTCCACGGCATGCTCTTCGCCGGGGTGCTGAACACCCCGCACGCGGGGATCCCCAACCAGAGCCGCGGCGTCGACCGGTTCCACAGCTTGGCCGACCTGCTCGCCACCCGCGGCGCCATCGCCACCGACGCGGCGGAGGTGGCCGCGATAGCCGGTGACTTCGGCGGCCGGGTGGACCGGGCGACGACCGAGCAGCGGCTCGACGATGCCCGCGCGGCGGGCCTCGGATTTCTGCGCCACTCCCTCAGCCTCTGAGCCGGGGCGGGAGGGAGTCGACAGTGACGGAATCACTGCGTCACAAGGGCGCGCGGGGCGGCGGCATCACGCTGCTCGCGCAGGGCGGACGCATGCTGGTTCAGCTCGTGGGCGTGGTCGTCCTTTCGCGTCTCCTGAGCCCCGGCGATTTCGGGCTCCTCGCGATGGTCATGGCCTTCATGACACTGGCCGAACTCGTCCGAGACTTCGGGCTTTCCAGCTCCGCCCTTCAGGCCAAGGAACTGAGCCAGCAGCAGGCCTCCAACCTCTTCTGGCTGTCCTGGGCGCTCGGCTCGGCAACCGGTCTCCTCCTCGTGGCGTCCACGCCGTTGATCGTGCGCCTGTACAGCGAGCCGCGACTGGAGTACATCGTGCCCGCGATGGCGGTGACGCTGTTCCTCGGGGGAGCGCAGGCTCAGATCCAGGTGCAGCTCGCCCGCCAACTCAAGTTCTCCGCGCTGGCGCTGAGCAACTTCCTGGCGCCCACGGTCGGCTTGGCGCTCGCCGTCGTCGCCGCCCTCCTCGGGTGGGGGTACTGGGCGCTCGTGCTGCAGGCGGTCGGCGGCGCGCTCGTCCTCCTGCTCGTGCAGATCGGCGCCGCCCGGTGGGTGCCGTGGCGTCCGAGGCGAGGCCAGGGAACCGGTGACCTGGTCCGATCCGGGGCGCATCTGGGGGCGGCCCACATGCTCACCTGGGCCGCGAGCAATGTGGACAGCCTCGTCGCCGGCGTGCGATTCGGCTCGGTGCGGCTCGGCCATTACAACCGCGGATTCCAGCTGACCGTCACGATGATCGGGGGGTTCCTCGCCCCGCTGACGCAGGTCGCGATCCCGATGCTCAACGAGGCGCGCAAGAGCGGCAAACGCCCCGCGGACCTGCTGGTCAAGATGCAGGCCCTGGTGGCGATCCCGGTATGCATGGCGATGGTGCTCCTCGCCCTCACCGCCCCGTCCTTGGTTCCCCTCCTGCTGGGAGACCAGTGGGGGCCGGCGGTGCCGATCATCCAGATCCTGGCGGCGGCGGAATGCCTGCACTCGCTGTCATTCATCAGCTACTGGGGATTCCTCACGGAAGGGCTCTCGAGGCAGCTTCTCAACTACAACCTCCTCACAAAGCCGATCACGGTTCTCGCGGTGCTCATCGGGTCGAACTGGGGCATCGAGGGGCTCGCCCGCGGCTATCTGGTCGGCCTGGCTTTCGCCTGGCCGACCAATGTGATCTGGCTCGCGCGTACGGCGGGCTACGAGTGGCCGAAGTTCCTCGGAAACGGGGCCCGCATCCTCGCCACCGCGGCGATCAGCTACGCCGCGGCCGCGCTTGTCCTCGGAGAGCGGTTGCAGACACCATCCTGGTCCGCGGTAGCGCTCGCGGGCGTCTCCGTCGTGGCGATCTTCGTCGTGCTCGTCGGCGCGCTCCCGGCCGGACGCCGCGACCTGGCGCGGATGTTCGCCGTCACCCGCGACTTCGTGAAGTGACCTGCTAGTTGGCCGAGGGGTGTCCCTCGTTCCAGGTCAGCACGTCCGCTTGAGGGCGGCGCCGAGAACGGGCAACGTGGAATCCGGCTGCGGGATGACCGATCGCGACCATGCAGATGACGTCCAACTCGTCGCCGAATCCCATGCATTCCCGCAATGCCCTCGTGGCGGTGGCCCCCATCGACCAGTTGAGCATGCAGGTGGCGAGCCCCTGCGCATGCAGCGCCCAGACCAGCGTCATCGCGAATAGCGCGCCGTCGATCCACCGCTGGTTGCGTTCGCCGGGACCGCGGAAATAGCGCCGATCCACGGTGACGATGGCCAAGGTCGGCACCCCGTCCGTGAAGCCGCGGTTCCCGTTCTGAAGGCGCAATGCGGCCTTGATATGGGCAGGCTCCGTGAGGATGCGGACGCGGCCCGCCTGGCGATTGCAGACCGACGGCGCCTGCTGGGCGGCGCTTACCGCTGCCATCAACGCCTCCTCCGAGACCGGGCGGGACATGTCGTAGTTCCGACAACTGCGTCTGGACGCAAAGAAGTCGTCTAGTTCGGGCCGCGCCATGGGGGCGACACCGGCCGGAGTCGCGGCGGGAGAAATATGCTCATCGTTGGCCCACAGGTCGAGCGCCTCGAGCGCCTCACTGGTCGCCTCGCGGGCGACTTCGCTGACCTGAAGGTAGTGAGGGTGCTGCGAGAGCGACGTCATCTGATCGCGCGCGCTCTGGCCGAAGGGCCGCTTCGGCTCCGGGAGGCTGAGTCCCTTCTCCACCTGGTGGTAGGCGATGGTTATGTCTCTCTCCCGCTGCGTCGTGGGGAGTTCGTCGTCGGGCATATGGCCCGATGTGCTCAGGTAGTCGTGGCAGTCGATAGAGAATTCGCGACGGACTTTGATGCCCGAGAGGATGCGCTGTGATACCCGGCTGATTGGTGCCGGCATGGCGCTGGTGATCCTATCCGCGAGTTTTCCAAGTCCCACTGTGTCCTCCGATGATCTTCCGCGGCGCTTGGCGCTCGCGACCCGCTGCCTTCTGCCCTGGTACCCCCCACCGGAACAATAGCCTCTATCGGCCGTCCGGCGACATCGCCAAGCCCTCCTGGCGCGCCTCGAACGGGTCTCGATCGCCCGTGACACGGGCCTCCATCCGAGCCTCATCGGAGACTTGACCGGCTCTTCACAGAAGTGAGTGGATCAGGGGTCTGAACCCGCCAGCGTCGAGTAGGCATCTGGCGACGTAGTTGA